>JAVBVJ010000090.1:0-14602 GCA_031554355.1 Oscillospiraceae bacterium | reverse complement strand
CCGAACTTTGTCGTCAACTACGGCGATTTTGTGCCCGAGATCCTCGAGATCGGCGACCGCGTGCGGCCGCTGCTGCGGGGAGGTGCGGCGCGTGAATAGGGACATGAGCTACGCGGGGGTGCTCTCCCGCAAGAACGAGATTTTAAAGAACTCGCTCGGCATCGATTTTTCGCGGTTCGAGAGCGGCGGCATCGCGTTCGACTACGAGGCGATGCTGGCGGCGACGGGCTACACGCTCGACCGCGTGCAGGCGGTGCAGGCGTCGGTCTCGGTCGGCAACACCCCGCTGATCGAGCTCGGCAACCTCACGAAGCTTGCGCGGCAGCTGGCGCCGGACGGGTACGGCGCGCGCATCTTTATCAAGGATGAGGCGGCGAACCCCTCGGGCAGTTTCAAGGACCGCCGCGCCGCGACCGCCGTCTACCACGCGAAACAGGCGGGGTTCAAGGGCGTCATCGCCGCGACAAGCGGCAATTTCGGCGCTGCCGTCGCGTCGCAGGCGGCGAAGCAGGGGCTGGAATGCATCATCGTGCAGGAGTGCTACGACTCCCACAAGACCGGGCAGCCCGAGATTATCGAGAAGGCGCGCAAATGCGAGGCCTACGGCGCCGAGGTGGTGCAGACGACGGTCGGGCCCGAGTTGTTCTACGTCTCGCTCAAACTGCTGGAGGAGACGGGCTATTTCAGCGCGTCGCTCTACTCGCCGTTCGGCGTCATCGGCGTCGAGACGCTGGGGTACGAGCTGGCGCACCAGATGAAGCAGAAGGCGGGGCGCTTTCCCGACGTCGTGGTCTGTACCAACGCCGGGGGCGGCAACCTGACCGGCACGGCGCGCGGTCTGCTGAAGGCCGGATGCGGCGCGCAGGTCGTCGGCGCGTCGGTCAATCTGGCGGGGCTGCACATGGCGTCGGACGTCCACTTCAACCGGAAGTCGTTCACGACCGGACACACGGGATTCGGCATCCCGTTTACGACGCAGCCCGACCGCTCGGATGTCCCGCGCTCGGCGGCGCGTCCGCTGCGGTACATGGACCGCTACTACACCGTCAATCAGGGCGAGGTCTTCTATATGACCGAGCTGTTGGCGTCGCTGGAGGGGCTTGAGCGCGGGCCCGCCGGCAACACGTCGCTCGCGGCGGCGTTCTATCTGGCGCAGCAGCTGCCGCAGGACGCGATCATCGTCTCGCAGGAAACCGAGTACACCGGCGCCGGAAAACACCAGCAGCCGCAGCTGAGCTTTGCGCGCAAAAACGGCGTCGAGGTCTGTTTCGGCAATCCCGAGGACGAGGTGGCGGGCAAGAACATCCTATTGCCAGAAAATCCGGGGTTGCTGCGCGCCCGCGCGGTCGACCTCGATCACCTGCGCAAAAGCTATATCAAAAACGCATTGGCGGCGACCAAGAGCATGCCGGTGCAGAGCGATATCGATTATCTGGCCGCCGAGACGCGCGCCGAGGCATCGTTTGTGTTACAACAAGTATTCGAGCTGTTGCTGGATGGAGGACAGGATGAAAAGAACGGATGATTTTGCGGCGCGGCGGGAACATCTCGCGGCGCTGAGTGACGCGGAACTGAAAGCGCGGTTCTGGCAATTGACGGAACAGATCGTCGACCCGCTCGTCGCGCTCGGCAGGACGCAAACGACACCGGCGATCGAGCGCTCGGTGCTGCTGCGCATGGGGTTCTCCTCGCTCGAGGCGAAACCCATCGTCGAGGAGGCGATGGGCCGCAGCCTGCTGGGACACGGGGCGGGCAACATCGTCTACAAGCTCGCGCAGAGCCGGGGCGCGGAGATCCGCGCGACGGGTCTGCTGCTCGCGAACGGCGAGGGCTGGGACGAGGCCGAAGCGCTGTTCCGAAAGGCGGTGCGCTAGTATGGAACTGATGCCGAACGAGAAACTGGATATCCGCGAAGTATTGTCGGATTTAGAGAACTACCGCCCCAAACGCCGGGGCTGGGTGTGGCGCACACCGGCGCCGGATTTGAAACTGGGGCCGTTCACCTACCACGACTGCTCGACGCCGCTGCCCGAGGGGGTGCCGCTGATGACGGCGCACTACTTCGACGGCATCGACCCGCAGCCGCTGCCCACGATCACAACCGAGATCGCGTCGGGGCGCTTCGAGGACGACATCCGCCGCATGCGCATGGCCGCCCACCACGGCGCCGACCACATCATGGTCATCCGCACGGCGGGCCAGAGTCATTTCGACGGGCTGATCGAGGGGACGCCGCAGGGGATCGGCGGCGTACCGGTCACCCGCAAACAGATCCGCGCCTCCCGCAAGGCGCTCGACGCCATCGAGGAGGAGGTCGGCAGACCCGTCAACCTGCACTCGTACGTCTCGGGCGTCGCCGGGCCGGATATCGCCGTTATGTTCGCGGAGGCGGGCGTCGGCGGCGTGCATCAGGACCCGCAGTACAACATCATCTACCGCAACATCAACATGGTGCGCTCGTTCGTCGACGCCTGCGAGAGCAAGGCCGTCATCGCCTGGGCGGACATGGCGCAGATCGACGGCGCGCACAACGCCAACGCGACGGCGCGCGAGGCCTGGAAGGTCATGCCGGAGCTGATGGTGCAGCACGCGATCAACGCGCTGTTCTCGTATAAATGCGGCGTGAAAAAGCAGAACATCTGCCTGTCGACGGTGCCGCCCAGCGCGACGCCCGCACCCTGCGTGTCGATGGATCTGCCCTACGCGGTCGCGCTGCGCGAATTCTTCGACGAGTACCGCATGCGCGCGCAGATGCACACGAAATACATCGAGTCCTCGACCCGCGATGCGACGGTAACCCATGTGCTGAATATGCTGATCTCCAAGCTGACCTCCGCGGACATCCAGTCGACGATCACCCCCGACGAGGGGCGCAATGTGCCGTGGCACATGTACAACATCGAGGCGTGCGACACCGCGAAACAGACATTGGTCGGGCTGGACGGCCTGATGGAGATGATCGCGCTGAAGGACAGCGGGCCATTGCGCGACAAGGCGCGCGAGATCCAGGAGCGCGCGGTGCTGTTTTTGGAAGAGATTGTCGCTTCGGGGGGCTACTTCAACGCGGTAGAGGCCGGGCACTTCGTCGATTCCGGGAACTACCCGGAGCGCGGTGGTGACGGCATTTTCCGGACGATCGACGGCGGCGTCGGCACCGGAACCGTGATCCAGCGCGAGGACGACTACATGGCGCCCGTCACGGCGCATTTCGGCAACAACAACGTCGCGCAGTACGGCGGCGACCCGAGGAATCCCGCCGCGCTGATCGGCGGCTGCACGTTCGAGAATCCCGATAAGATCATCTACATCGACGAGCTCGACGACACCGACAACGTCAACGAGCGGCTGCGCGAGAACGAAAAATACCTTGACAACCGCTATCTGAAACCCGAGATGGAGTGGCGCGCCGACGGGGTGGTATTGGTCAACCTGTTCCTGCCCGCCGAGCGGCGCATCGCCGAAGCCGCCGCGCTGGAGTTCGGTAAAAAGATGAACCTCGAGGACATCGAGATCATCTCGCGCGAGATACTGCACGCCGCCGAGGGTACCCGCGTCGAGCTGCGGGGACGGCTGAACTTCGACGTCGAGATCGATAAATTACAGATCAAGCCGGAGCTGGAGATCTTCAGCGAGAGCGAGCTCAGCGAGGCGATCGAGCGGCAACCCATGACCGTTGTCTGCGGCACGATCGGACAGGACGAGCACTCGGTCGGGCTGCGCGAGGTTATCGATATCAAGCACGGCGGTATCGAGAAGTAAGGCATCAAGGTGCATTATCTCGGCACGTCGGTGCCCGTCGAGAAGCTGATCGACGCCGCCATCGAGCTGAACGCCGACGCCGTATTGGCCTCGACGATCATCAGCCACGACGATATCCACTATAAGAACATCGCCGCAATCGACCGCATCGCCCGCGAGAAGGGCGTCCGCGACCGCCTGATCTTTGTGGCGGGCGGCACCCAGATCACACCCGAGATCGCGGTGGCGAACGGCGCGGACGGCGGATTCGGGCGCGGTACCAAAGGCGCCCACGTCGCCACGTTCCTCATTAAAAAACGCGCGGAGAGACAGCCGCAGTAACGGAGTATCCATGAGTTTTATCGCCGAAACCCTCGTCGCCGAAATCGGCTCGACAACCACCGTCGTCAACGCGTTCCACGGGTTGGCGGCGGGGCGTCCCGTTTTTATGGGGCAGGGGCAGGCGGCGACGACGGTGCTGGACGGCGACGTCCGCGACGGGCTGAATGCCGCGATCGCGGATCTCGCGCGGAACCTCGGCGCGGACAACGTCGAGTACGGCGAGATGTTCGCGACGTCGAGCGCGGCGGGGGGCTTGCGCACCACGGTGCACGGCCTCGTCTACGACATGACGGCGCGCGCGGCAAAAGAAGCGGCGCTCGGCGCGGGCTCGGTGCTGCGCATGATCACGGCGGGCCGGCTGACGGAGAGCGACCTCGCCGAGATCGCGGCGATCGCGCCGAATCTGATTCTGCTGGCCGGCGGCACCGATTACGGCGAGCGCGAGACGGCGCTCGAGAATATGCGGCTGCTGGCGACACTGCCCGTAAAGCCGCCGCTCATCTACGCGGGCAATATCCAGAACCGCACCGAGATCAAACGGATCGCCGACCAAAACGGCATGGTCTGCACCCTCGTCGACAACGTCTACCCGCGGCTCGACGAACTGTGCATCGAGCCGACGCGACAGGCGATTCACCGCGTCTTTGAGGCGCACATCACCGAGGCGCCCGGCATGGCGCACATCCGCGACCTCGTGACCGGAACGATTCTGCCGACACCCGGCGCCGTGATGGAGAGCGCGTTGCTGCTCTACGACATGGTCGGCGATGTGGCGGTGCTCGACGTCGGCGGGGCGACCACCGATGTCCACAGCGTGACGGAGGGCAGCGAGGAGATCGCGCTGATCCAGATCGCGCCCGAACCCAAGGCGAAGCGGACGGTCGAGGGGGATCTGGGGCTGTATCTCAACGCGCGGCATCTCGCCGAGACGGTCGGGTTCGACCGGCTGGCGCGGGAGGTTGACGACGACCTCGAGGCGCTGTTCGCGCAGCTTAAGCCGATTCCCGACGCGCGGCAGCTGCCGCTGACACATGCGCTCGCCTACTACGCGGCGGAGATCGCGCTGACGCGCCACGCCGGAAAACTGCGCTACACTTACGGCGCGTCGGGCCGCAAAGCCCATGCCGACGGTAAGGATCTGACCGCCGTGCGCGCGCTGGTTGCGACGGGCGGCGCATTGACGCGGCTCGACGGACGGAACCGGATTCTCGACCGCCTCTGCGCGCTGAACGGGGACGGACAGCTGCTGCTGCCGAAACCCGGACAGATGCGGTGGTATCAGGACCGCGACTACATTATGGCGTCGGTCGGCGTGCTGTGCCGGACCTACCCCGACGCCTGCAAAGAGCTGCTGAAAAAATCGTTGAATCTGTGAGGGAAATCTATGGCGGCGACGCTGAATATTGATCTGAATATATTGCGGCGGAACGCCGAACGGCTGGTTCGGCTCGGAGACGACAACGGATTGTCGCTGGCCCTCGTCACGAAGGTGTTCTGCGGCGACCCGACCGTCGTGGCGGCGCTGGAACCGGTGCCGTTCGGCTGGCTCGCCGACTCGCGGCTCGACAACATCGCGCGGTACCCGGATACCGCCAAGAAAAAGATGCTGCTGCGTCCGCCCGGCCTGTCGGAGATTGTGCGGACGGTCGCGCTGTGCGACGTCAGTCTCAACTCGGAGCGCGCGGTGCTGGAACTGCTGGCGGCGGAGGCGGCGCGCGCGGGCAAGGTACACGGCGTCCTCCTGATGATCGATATGGGTGATCTGCGCGAGGGCATCTTCTACACCCGCCGAGACGAGATTCTGGAGACCGCGCACTTTGCCCACGAGCACCCCCATCTGGATTTGTTGGGCGTCGGGGTCAACCTGACCTGCTACGCTTCGATTCTACCGACGCCGGAAAATCTCGGCGGGCTGTGCGACATCGCCGATTTTCTGCGCCGCGAACTGAACGCCGCGCTGCCGGTCGTGTCGGGCGGCAACTCGAGCTCGGTCTACCTGATTCCGCGCGGGGAGCTGCCGAAAGGCATCACGAACCTGCGCATCGGCGAGGCGTGGATGCGCGGCGTCGAGGCGGCGTTCAACGAGCGATTCATGGCGCAGGAGACTGACGCCGTGACACTGGACGTCGAGATCGTCGAGATTCAGGACAAGCCCTCGCTGCCGGTCGGCAGCCCCGGCATCACGACGTACGGCGAGTCGCCGGTGTTCGAGGACAAGGGGATCCGCCGCCGCGCGATTCTGTCGATCGGGCGGCAGGACGTCGACCACGAGGGGCTGTTCCCCGAGGACGGAGCGGTCACGATTCTCGGCGCGAGCTCCGACCACATGATCGTCGATCTGACTGACAGCGCGCGGACCTACCGGCTCGGCGACAGCTTGCGCTTCCGCATGTCGTACACCGCCATCATGCGCTGCTGCACCAGCAGCTTTATCCGCCGGAATTATCTTTAGATTAAAGAAAAAAGGAAGGGTTGGCGATCGCCAACCCTTCCTTTTTTATGAGCATTCTAATAGCGTTCCGCGGCCCACGCCGCAAAGGCGCGGAACGGCACGCGGTCGGCGGGGCTGACGTCCTGCGGCAACGCGTCGACGGGGAACCACCGCAGCTCGAGCGTCTCGTCGGTCTCGGGCAGCGGCGTCCCCGAGAAATCCTCGCAGAGAAACGCGACCGTGACGATGTAGGCCGCGTCGCCGTTCGGGTAGGTGTAAGCCATGTCCGGCCCCGAGAATACCCCGAGCAGCGTCAGATCGTTCGCGACGAGCCCCGTCTCCTCGGTCAGCTCGCGGCGCGCGGTCTGCTCGATCGTCTCGCCGATCTCGAGACTGCCGCCGTGCAGCGACCACAGGCCGTTGTCCCGCCGCCGCTGCAGCAGGACTTCTCCGTCCCGGCACACAAAGACCCCGCCGCCGACAATCATCAGCGGGTCGTGCCCGATCTTCTTTCGGATCTCCTGAACGTACCCCATGGCGGTTCCTCCCGTGGTTAGACCGAGAACGGCAGCAGCGCGAGCAGCACCGCCACCGGCAGCGCAAAGACCATGTTGGTGGTCTTGATTTTCGCGATGCCCATCAAATTGAGGCCGATGCATAGGACGATGGCGAAACCCGCCGCCGACAGCGCGTTCATGATCGCGGGCGTCAGGACGGGGGCGAGCAGCCCGGCGCTCAGTGTGATCGCGCCCTGAAAGAGCAACACGAACAGCGCCGAGAACGGGACGCCGACGCCCAGCGCCGCGGCAAGGAACAGCGCGGCGAAAAAGTCGATGGCGCTTTTGATAAAGAGAACGGAGCTGTCGCCGTAGAGACCGTCGTTCAGCGAGCCGACGATGGTCATGGCACCGGCGCAAAACAGCACCGAGGCGTCGACGAAGCCCTTGGAGAAACCGGTTAAGTGGAAGGCCGTCTCGAGCTTGCCGCTCAGCGACTCCATGTGGTCGTGCAGGCGGATCAGCTCGCCGATCAGCGTGCCGAACACGAGCGAGATGAGCAGGAACAGACCGCCGTTGCTGGCGATCGAGCCGTCCTGATTGACGCGGAACATCGCGGCCAATGCGCCGGCGATCCCGATCAGTACCGTCGCTGCGCCGACCGCCTTCATGCAGGCCTCGCTCAGCGACGGTTTGACGTTCTTTTTAAAGAGCAGACCCAGCAGGCCGCCCGCCGCGACCGCCGCAGCATTGACAAGGGTTCCGGTCATAACGCCTCCGTAAAATGGGGTTCCGGGATGGAGCAGAGATTGGGGATCAGCTGATCTTCGGTGATGTCCAGCGTCGCGAAGCAGAGATTACCGCGCTGTGCCAGAGCGCCGGGGTTGAGCAGCAGGAGATCGCCGATGCGTTTACAGTACGGCGTGTGGGTGTGGCCGAACAGAACGAGATCGAACCCCCCGGCCGACGCGAAGTCGAAGAGCGCTTCCGGTCCGTGCTTGACGGCGTAGCGGTGGCCGTGCACGACCAGAACACGGAAGCCGTCGAGCTCCAGAACGCGCTGGACGGGATCGCTGTTTCCGGCGTCGCAGTTGCCGCTGACCGCGATCAGCGGAACGGTCGGGTAGACCGCGCGGAATGTCTCGACGTCGCCGCAGCCGTCGCCGCAGTGGATGAACAGGTCGGCGTCGCGGTGCAGCAGATAGACTTTTTCCAATGCGCCGAAATGGCGGTGGGTGTCCGAGACGACAATACAGCGCATGTTATTTCCTCTCGAGCGCGGCGCGGTACAGGTCGCTGCGCGGGATGCCGGTGTGTGCCGCCGCCTGCTTGCAGGCCTCGGAGAGCGAGAGACCTGCGGCGACATGGATCTGCACGATGGCGACCGCGCCGTCCAATGTCCATTCCTCCGGCGTGGATTCGGTTTCCGGCGCGCCCGAGACGATCAGCACATACTCGCCGCGCGGTTCGCGCGTCTTGTACTCCGCCACGAAATCGCCGAGCGTCGCGCGCCGGATCTCCTCGTGCAGTTTCGTCAGTTCCCGCGCGAGCACGGCGGGACGGTCGCCGAGCGCGGCCAGCAGATCGTCGAGCGTATAGCGCAGCTTGTGCGGCGCTTCGTAGAAGACCATCGTGCGGGTCTCGCCGACGAGCGATTCCAGATGATTGCGGCGGTTCTTTTTGTTGACGGGCAGGAAGCCCTCGAAGCAGAAGCGGCCGTTGATCAGCCCCGAGGCGCTCAGCGCCGTGACGGCGGCGCAGGGGCCGGGGATCGGGATGACGCGGACACCGCTGTCGACGGCGGCCTGCACCAGCAGTTCGCCGGGATCGCTGACCGCAGGGGTGCCCGCGTCGCAGCACAGCGCGCAGTGTTCGCCCGCGAGAATCCGGTCGAGGATGCGGCGGCCGCTCTCGCTCTCGTTGTGGCGGTAGTAGCTGACCAGCGGCTTCTTGATGCCGAGGTGGTTCAGCAGTTTTACGGTGACGCGGGTGTCCTCGGCCGCGATGAAGTCGACCGCGGACAGCACCTCGGCTGCGCGCGGCGTCAGGTCGCCGAGATTTCCGATCGGGGTGGCGACGATGTATAAAACGCAGGAGGGCTGTTCCATGAGGGGGTCCTTCTTATCGTAATCAGTATCAGCGTGGAGATCATGCGCGCTCGTTCGCGCAAATAGTGACGGGTTTTTAGAGCAAGTAGTTGCTAGACGCTAGACATTAGTTGCTAGTGCAGGTAGTTGCTAGACACTAGACATTAGGTGCTAGTTGATGGTAGTGCAAGAAGTTGCCAGACACTAGACATTAGATGCTAGTTGATGGTAGTGCAAGAAGTTGCTAGACACTAGACATTAGATGCTAGTTGATGGTAGTGCCTTGCTTCGCTCAGCATATTGGAGATAAGGGATGAAGGTCAAGGGCATAGTTATTAGGTTCGCTCTGCGAAAGTGGTTGAAGGTCAGGGGCTTAGACCAATCTAGCTCGCCGCCGTTTCTTCCTTAAGCGGGTTTGGGGGCGTAGCCCCCATTCTAATTCGGGCGGGGTGGGCGGGAAAGCCGAGGCGGCGAGGGGAAGCGGCGTTATATCTTTGGTCTTTAACGGTTCTCGCGGATCGATAACTGGTTCTGGCTCTGTGTTCTGCCAACTGTCCGAGCGCCGAACGATAGGTTTCCGATTCTCAGCGGCTATTGCTAGCTTTCGGTGAGTATTTTCGTCGGCAGAACAACCAGCCCCGGTTTGCCGTCGTGGCGCGCCTCGATCAGCAGCAGAAAGGGGTTGCTGTCGGCGCGGTGCTGGACGGCCTGTAAGCGCTTGGGTTCGAGGCGGCAGGCGCGCAGCGTCTCGAACAACTCCGCCATACGCGCGGGCGGGCAGCAGAAACAGAACTTGCCGCCCTGTTTCAGGGCGCGGGCGGCGGCCCCGGCGATGTCGGCGAAGGTGCAGGCGGTCTCGTGGCGCGCGGCGGCGCGCGCGGGGTCCGCGGCGGGGGCACCGGTCGTGAAGTAGGGCGGGTTGCAGCACACAAGGTCGAACTTGCGGCCGGTTGTGTATACTTTCAAGTCCGCGCAGAGCACGGTGATGTCGGAGAGACGGTTGCGCGCGGCCGATTCGGTCAGCAGTGCGCAGGCCTGCGGCTGGATGTCGAGGGCGGTGACAGCACCGCCGTACCCGCGGTCCCGCATCAATAGCGGCAGAATTCCGCAGCCCGTTCCGAGGTCGAGCATGCGCTTGCCGGAGAGCGGCAGGAAGTTGCCGAGCAGAACGGCGTCGGCGCCGAACGTGCAGCCCTTTTTAGTCTCAACGGCCGTGCCGTTGGTCAGCGTCTCCCGCATGATTTCTCCCAATGAATACGGCGGACACGCGATAGTGTCCGCCGTCCTTTGTTGCGCAGTGATTATTCCGCAGGGGCAATGGTGGATACCGGGCACTCGGCAGCGCAGGCGCCGCAATCGATGCAGATATCCGGGTTGATCACATACTTGTCACCGGCGGTGATCGCCGATGTCGGACAGGTTGCTTCGCAGGAACCACATGCGATACAATCGTCACCAATTTTATAAGCCATTTTGTACACCTCCATCATCATAGGTTGCGTTTAATCATAGCACAGAAAAAGAGGACATTCAAGTAAAAATTTATGAACGCGACCGTCCTTTTTGCTTTTTGGGCTGTTGTTGCGGCCGCTCCACTTTCTGGGCCTGGACGTCGGTGGCGTTGTAGACGCGGACGACGGTTTCGCCGCCCTCCCCGAATTTCACCTTGAGCGTCTGGCCCAGCACGCTGCTGTCGACGACGATGCCCATGCCGTCGGGCGTCAGAGCAGGGGTGCCGTTTTTCGGAATATTCTTCAGCAGCTCCTCGTAGACCTCCTGCTCGTACTTTAAGCAGCACATCAGGCGGCCGCAGGTGCCGGAAATCTTTGTGGGGTTCAGCGACTTGCCCTGCTCCTTCGCCATGCGGATCGAGACGGGCTGGAAATCGAACAGGAACGTCGAGCAGCAGAACGGTTTGCCGCAGATGCCGAAACCGCCCAGAATCTTGCTCTCGTCACGGACGCCGATCTGCCGCAGCTCGATGCGGGTGCGGAACACACCGGCAAGATCCTTGACGAGATCGCGGAAATCGACGCGCCCCTCGGCAGTGAAGTAGAACAGGATCTTCTGCCCGTCGAACGCGTACTCGACGTCGATGAGCTTCATGTCGAGTTTGTGTTCCCGGATGCGGGCGAGGCAGGTGTCGTACGCCGTCTTTTCCTTGGCGCGGTTGGATTCGTATTTCTCGATATCCTCCGGCGTCGCGACCCGAGTCACCGCCTTGAGCGGCTTGACGATCTTGTCGTCGGGCACCTCGTGAACACCCAGACCGACGTCGCCGCACTCGATGCCGCGCGCGGTCTCGACGATCACGCGATCGCCTTTTTTGATATCCAAGTTGTTGGGCGCAAAATAATACAGTTTTCCGACATTGCGAAAACGGACACCGATCACAGAACTCATTGCTATCTCCATCTAGTGAAATATATTTTAGTTGCGGACATCAGGCGCGCAGACCGGCGACCAGATTCGCCGCGACGAGCCGTTCGTTCGCGTACCGCCCGAGTGCGTCGAGCGCGGTCTTGATGACGTGGTACAGCCCGGCGACGCGGTCGGCCGGCGTGTTGTTTTCGTTCAGCGCCATGCGCAGGATCTGGAGCGAATCTTCCAGCAGCGCCCGAAGGTCGTCGCGGCTACCGACGCTGAGTGCGGACAGTGCGCCGACTTTGTCGGCGGCCAGCGCGGCGGCGCAAAACCGGCGCGCGGCGTCGCACAGCGCGAGGCGTTCGGGGGAGGACAGCGCCTTCAGCACGAGACCGGGCTTGCCGCCGTACAGTGTGCACAGCGACCGGATGCGGTCGGCGTCGTAATCGGGAAACCGCGCGGAGATCATGGCGATACATTCCGCGACGGTCGGCGCCGCGAGCGAAATCTCGACACAGCGCGAGATCAGCGTCGGCAGAATGTCCCACGCGCTCGCCGCGGTTAAGAGGAACAGGACGCCCTCGGGTGGATCCTCCACCATCTTCAGCAGCGCGTTGGCGGAGTTCCGGTTGAGGTTCCGCACATTCTTCAGAACCGCGACCCGGCGGCCGTCGGTCATCACGGAGGCGAGGTTCAGCGCGTACCCCAGTTCGCGGATGCGCGCGACCGGGATGTTGCCCGACGCGCCCTCTCCGGAGACGGTCAGGCAGTCGGGATGAACGCCGCGCGCAACCAGACCGGCGTTATCGGAAAGATAAGCGGCGGCGATATGTCCGGCAAACAGGTTCTTGCCGCTGCCCTCCGGCGCGGTCAGCAGCAGCGCGTGCGGAAGATTTTCGTTGCCGAGCCATGCGCACAGGTTGTCGATGGCGTCGACAGCGCCGAGATAACCGCTGAAGTAATCCCTATAATCTTTCAAAACGCTCCACGTTCTGGACAAAAACGACGGCGCCGCCCATGGTCACTTCGAGCGGGGCTCCGGTCTGGGCGTGCATGCCGTAGGTGGATGTCGGCGGAACCAGCACCTTGCGCTGCTTGCTCTGTTCCGAGATGATGCCGATCACGACATCGACTTTATCATCGGAGACGCCGACGATAAAGGTGACGTTGCCTGCCAGCAGAAAACCGCCGGTCGTGGCAATTCGGGTGACCATGTATCCCTCTTTGGTCAGTCCGGACTGGACGGCATTGCTGTCGTCCTTGTTGACGATCGCAGTAATGAGTTTCATCAGGACCCTCCTTTGAAATCATCATTCCTCTAACATCATTTTAACACGATTTGCATACAACAACAAGTATTTTTACCTTGCGGCCGGTTCGGAGCCGCTGTTGATAAGTGCGACGGAATGGTGGGCATTTTCAACGATTTCAACAGAGTTTTCAACGGAGCGGCAAAAAGAAGGGTATACGATTTGTATACGGCCTGTCCGTTTTGGGGGAGAAATGTCGCTTTCTGGCGCGAAACAGTGAACAATAGCGATTATTGTTTTTCCCGCAGATTCCGAAAAAAATCCTGTAATATCGCGCGGCATTCGGGTTCCAGCACCCCGCCGGTGACGGCCGGGCGGTGGTTGAACGGCAGCGCGAAGAGGTCGCAGACGCTGCCCGCGCAGCCGGCTTTTTCGTCGCGCGCGCCGTAGACGAGGCGGACGAGGCGGCTGTTGATGATAGCGCCCGCGCACATCGGGCAGGGTTCGAGGGTAACAAAAAGCTCGCAGCCGACAAGCCGCCAGCCGCCCAGTTTGCGGCAGGCCATGTCGATTGCAAGCAGTTCTGCGTGGTGCAGAGCGTTTTTTTGGGTCTCGCGCAGATTGTGCGCCTGCGCGATCACCGTGTCGTTTTGGACGATGACGGCGCCGACGGGGGTCTCGCCGATCCCGGCGGCCAGCGCAGCCTCACGCAGCGCAAGCGCCATGTACTCCTCGTCGCGCATCAGGGTGTGGCCGGGATGATCACCAGCACGTTGCGGACCATCAGGAACAGCACCGCCAATACCAGCGCGATGGCGGGAATGCTGGAGAAGAAGCGGAAGACCGGCTGCTCGGTGCCGAGGCGGTGGAGACGCGCCTCCCGCATCCGCTGCGGCTGGCGGGTCATGAAGAAGTTGATGATGACCAGAATCAGGCAGACGCCCGTCGCCAGCACGATAAAGGTGTTCAGGATCGTGAACACCTCGCGGGAAAGGCGGCTGAGCAGGAAATCGGTGTAGCAGACGAGCCGGAAGATGCCGTGGAACAGCATGCCCGGAATCAGCGATTTGGATCTGTCCGCGACCCAGCCGAGGAACAGGCCGATCACGAAGTAGCCGCAGATGCGCGAGATGTCCATCTGGGACAGCGCGAACAGAATCGCGGTCACGATGATCGAGAAGATGGGGCCGTAGCCCGCCAGCCGGTGTTGAATCTGGCCACGGAACAGCACCTCTTCTAAAATCGTGGGCAGGCAGATGTTGACGAGAATATAGCAGATCCAGGTGAGCGCGTTGGTCGGGATGAGCTGGTTCAGGAACGCGCTGCGCAGACTGAAGATTTCGAAGGCGGCGTCGAACGCGGTGTTGAGCAGAACCGCGAGAAAGACGGCCGACATAAACAGCAGCAGCACGTTTTTCTTCTGCCACTCGTCGGATTTCGCGAAGATGTCGTTCCGGTCCAGCGGTTTGCCGGTATTCAGGATAAAGATCGGCACCAGAATCGAGACCAGATAGATCGCAAACCGCAAGAAGGCCAGCACATTTTGCGTGGGGTTCAGATAATTGACCAGCGTCGTCAACATGGTGCGTAGAAACAGAAAAGCGATGATACTGAAACTGATCACCTCTGACTGTTTTTGCAGGTCGCGCTGCGTGTCGGTCATAGCATTCATCCTCTTAATATCCGAAATTATATTTTTATGAATCTAATAAAGCTATACAATTATACCATTTTTCCAGCGTTTATCAATCATTATTTTATTCTTTCTAATTCCGCCGGTTCTATGCGTTTTCATTGACACCGTTTCCGGATACTGGTATACTCGAGACAAGAAAACATCTGCGGTGACATCGTTTCGGTGTCCCGAGGGAAACAGGTGAAAATCCTGTGCGA
>JAVBVJ010000032.1:0-4855 GCA_031554355.1 Oscillospiraceae bacterium | reverse complement strand
GGATCTTTTGCTGGACATTCTTGTGGGCGCGTGTCACGGAGGCGGCGGCCCCGATTATCTGGAGGATCAACATATCCTGCCCATCCTGCGCTTTTTCGAGGCCGAAATCGTTAAATAGAGGTATCCATGAAACACATATTCTTTGTGACGCGCGCCGACGACGCCGGTTCCAGCCGGTCGGCCAACGCCGCGATTAAGAAAGTGATCCGCGCGGGATTCCTGAAAAACGTCTCGATCATGGCGCCGGGCGCGTTTATCGACGATGCCGCCGCGCAGTTCGGGAAAGACAAGCGCGTCTGTTTCGGCATGCACGGCACGCTGAACGCCGAGTGGGACCGCGTCAAATGGGGGCCCGTCGCCGACCTGCCGAAAGACAGCGGGCTGGTTGACGGGAACGGCGCTTTTCTCGCCGACCCCAAGTTGTTTCTGACAAGCAAGCCGCCGGTGGAGCTCGTCCTGCGCGAGTATGAAGCGCAGCTCGACAAACTGACCCGCGCGGGGTTCGACATCCGCTACGTCGACTCCCACATGTTCGCCGAGACCGGGATTCCCGGCATGGACGAGGCCGTCGCGGACTTCGCCAAGCGCAAGGGACTGCTCGACCACATGTACTACTACCATTTCCCACCGGGATTGCTGGAGGCGGCGGCGCGCGGCGAAAACCTGATCAAGCTGCTGCGCGGCGTGCCCGACGGACAGTATTTTTTTGCGGCGCATCCCGCGCTCGACACCGACGAGATGCGACAGACCGGCAACGCGACGTACCGCGGCGAGGACATCGCCAAAGCGCGTGGCAGCGAGGCCAAGACCTACGGCAGCCCGCTGACCAAGGTTCTGATGCGGAGCATGGGTATCCGGCCGCTGCGCTACGACGAGGCGACCCCGCTGCCCGAACGCCTGAGCGTCCGCGACGTCCAAAGGAGCATGGAGGGAAAGTCATGAAGGCAAAATATGTTGTTAAGCCCATCGATGAAAAAACGTTTGTCATTGTGCAGTATCTCGCGACCAGCGACGCCATCTGTTACCTGTTGATCGGCGAGGAGAAAGCGCTGCTTATCGACACGGGGCTGCATCTCGGCGGGCTGCTTGAGACCGTGCGCACGCTGACCGACAAGCCGGTTATCGTTGTCAATACCCACGCTCACCTCGACCACATCGGGGAAAACGCCGCGTTCGGCAGCGTTCTGTACTGCCCGAAGGACGCGGCAGTTCTGAAACTGCACACCGACCCCGACTACCTGAACACCCTCGTCAAGCAGACGTTCCCGGGCATCGTGCGCTTGTTGCTAAGGAAGACTCTCGCACGAATCACGCACATCCCGCTCGCTGCCGAAACCGGCGACATCTTCGAGGGGGACACGATCGACCTCGGCGGGCGGGTGCTGGAGGTGATCGAGACGCCGGGCCATACCGCAGGATCCATCTGCCTGCTCGAGCGCGGCACCGGGCGGCTCTACAGCGGCGACACCGTCTGCGACTGGGGCATATTGCTGATTCTGGAGGGGCACTGCGAGGCCGATGTATTTCTGGATTCCATTCAAAAGCTGAAGAAGCGCGCCGGCGAGATCGAGACAATCTGGCCCGGGCACCACCGCTTCCCCATCGAGCCCGACTACCTCGACGAATACGAGCGCTGCGCCGAGGGCATCCTCGACAAGAGCCTGCCGGTCATTACGGAAAAGGACGGACGACACTTTGTCGTGTACAAGCGCGTCCGCATCGCTATCGACGTATAACGCGCAGAACAACAGTAAAAAGCGGATACCTTGCGGTATCCGCTTTTTGCTGTCTGTTTTCGGGTCAGGGAAGATCCTCGGCGTTCTCGAGATTGTGCCAGATGTTCTGGATATCGTCGTTGTCCTCGAGCATCTCGATCAATATTCCCATCTTTTTCAGGTTGTCCTCGCCTTCCAGTTTCGTGTAGGTGGCGGGGATATACTCGACATCGGCGGAGATGAAGCTGTACTTCTTCGTCTCCAGCGCCTCGCGCACCGCGCGCAGGTCGGGCACCGCGGTCGTGATTTCGGCGACGCCGTCCTCGACCGAGAAGTCCTCCGCGCCCGCTTCCAGCGCATCCTCGAGCATTGTGTCGGCGTCCTTGCCCTCCGCGTTGAGAACGATGACACCTTTTTGGGCAAACATGAAGGAGACGCAGCCTGTTGTCCCGAGGTTGCCGCCGTACTTGTCGAAATAGTGGCGCACATCCGCCGCGGTACGGTTGCGGTTGTCGGTCAGCGACTCGACGATGACCGCGACGCCGCCTGGGCCGTACCCCTCGTACACGATCGTCTCGTACTCGGTCTTATCGCCGCCGGACGCCTTCTTGATGATGCGGTCGATGTTGTCGGACGGCACGTTCGACGCCTTCGCTTTGGCGATGATGTCGCGCAGCTTTCCGTTCGTCGCGGGGTCGCCCCCGCCCTCGCGCACAGCGACCGAGATCTCGCGGGCCATCTTGGTGAAGATCTTGGCGCGCTGGCTGTCGGTTTTCTCTTTTTTGCGCTTGATTGTACTCCATTTTGAGTGTCCGGACATCGGAACACCTCCCTTACTCTGTCGTCCTAATTCTATCATTTTGCACGTGTTTCGTCCATGCGGAAATTGTCAAAATTTACAATAATAATGGTTTGATGCACGGCAATACTATTGGTGAAAGGTGGGTTAAAAACCAAATGAACTCAAAAAAAGAAATGAAATCTAAAAGCTCAAACCGTTCGACAAACTGCGGAACGCGCTCTGCCAACGCCGCGACAACGACCGCGAAACCCAAAACCGCAAGCCCCAAAAAGGCAGCGCCGAAGAAGGCCGCACCGAAAACTTCCACCAAGATTGCGAGTCCCAAGAAGGCTTCCCCGCAAAAGGCGAGCCCCAAGACCAAATCCCCGGCCCGCAAGAGCTCCTGAACCGATGAAGCAACCGGAAACGGTTGCTTTTTCTATTCACCGGCCGCGTCCGTCAGCGCCAACGGCTGCCGCACGATGATCTGCTCAAACAGCGCCATGATGCGCTCGGTCTCCCCGCTTAAATACAGGTAGCCGAACAGCGCCTCCAAGCCCGTCGCGCTGCGGTAGGTGCGCGGTGTTCCGTTGCGCGGCACCGTCACCTTGCTGGCGTTTTTGCCGCGGCGGACGATATCGGTCTCAGCCTCCGTCAGTTGTACTGAAAGATGTTCCAGCGCGGCGCACTGTGCGTCGGCGCAGACATAGGACACCGTCAGGTTGTGCAATGTGCGCGGGTTGGTGTCGACGTTGCGCGCGATGTACTCCCGCACCAGCAGCTCGAATACCGCGTCGCCGACAAAGGCCAGTTCCACCGGGCTTTTTTGTCTCACTGTCTCGTTACTCAAATCCTCTTTAACTCCTGTTATACGACGTAGTCGAACTGGTATTCCCCGATGTAGATCGTGTCGTCCTCTTTTACGCCCATCTCGATGAGCTTGTCCAGCACCCCGCTGTCGACCAGTGCGCGCTGGAAGTAAAGCAGCGACTCGTAGTCCTTCATGTCGCTCTGGCGCAGGATGCGCTCCAGCCACGGCGCTTCGACGACAAAGCCGCTGTCGTCCTCCGCGGGCAGCACCGTGAAGGACCGGCCGATCTCGGGCGCCGGCTTTACATAATCCGGCTCGAAGATCACCACCGGCGGCAGTTGCTCCAGCATCTGCGCCGCTTTTTGCACCAGCAGCTCCACGTTCTTCCGCGTCGCCGCGCTGATCGAGATGTACTGGTACCCCAGCTGCTCGACGTGCTTTTTCAGCGCGTCCTCCAGCGCGGTATCCTGCGCGATATCCCCTTTGTTGCCCGCCACGATCTGCGGCAGCTCCGCGAGACGGGCACTGAATTCGCGCAGCTCGCGGTTGATGGTGTCGAAGTCCTCGACCGGGTTGCGCCCCTCGAACCCCGAGATGTCCACAACATGGATCAGCATGCGGCAGCGCTCGATGTGCCGCAGGAAATCGTGACCCAACCCGATGCCGCGCGACGCCCCCTCGATCAGGCCCGGAATGTCGGCCGCCACAAAGGAACCCTCGTCGGTTTTGACGACGCCCAGCACCGGCGACAATGTTGTAAAGTGGTAATTCGCGATCTTCGGCTTCGCGGCGCTGATCACGGACAGCAGCGTCGATTTCCCGACGTTCGGGTAGCCGATCAGCCCGACATCGGCCAGCAGCTTCAGTTCCAGCGTCACCTCGAAGGCTTCGCCGCGGGTTCCGGTCTTTGCAAAGCGCGGAATCTGGCGCGACGGCGTCGCGAAATGCGCGTTGCCGAATCCGCCCTTCCCGCCCTTGCAGATCACGACGGGGTCGTCGCCCGAGATGTCGGCGAGGATGCCGCCGGTCTCGTACTCGCGCACCAAAGTACCGCGCGGCACGCGGATCACGAGATCCTGCGCCGATTTCCCGGTGCAGTTGTTCGCGCCGCCGTTCTGCCCGTGCTCCGCCTGATATTTCCGCTTGTAGCGAAAATCCAGCAGCGTCGACAGGTTGTTGTCCGCGACGAGCACGACGTTGCCGCCCCGCCCGCCGTCGCCGCCGTCGGGGCCGCCCGACGGAACGTACTTCTCGCGGTGAAAGGACACCGCGCCGTCGCCGCCGTTGCCCGCGCTGATTTTGATTCTGGCCTTATCGACAAACATACCGTTCTCCGTTGGTTGATGCTTTATTATACCCTATAAATAGGGTTCTGAAAAGAAAAAAGAAAGAGCGGACAGCAATTGCTGTCCGCCTTGTTCCCGTTACAATTACTGAATGATGCTGACCTTTTTGCGGTCGCGGCCGACGCGGGAAAACTTCACGCGGCCGTCCTTCAGGGCAAACAGCGTATCGTCATTGCCGATCCCGACGTTCTCACCCGGATGG
>JAVBVJ010000089.1:0-5809 GCA_031554355.1 Oscillospiraceae bacterium | reverse complement strand
AGATAAGCTTCTTTGCCCGCGAGAACGATTTTGTTTTCCAGCTGAACCGCGATGCCGTTGCCGGGAACCGCGGTAAAATCCGCACCGGGCAGCAGCACGATGTCCTTTGCCTGCGCCGACTCGAGGATCGCGTCGGCGAGCGGATGGTCGGTGTACTGCTCCGCGGAGGCCGCGAGTTGCAGCAGCCGCGTCTCGTCGAACCCCGCGGCGGGAACAAGATCGGTCACGACAGGTTTGCCCTCGGTGAGCGTGCCGGTTTTGTCGAACAGCACGACGCTGATCTGCTTTGCGGTCTCCAGCGCCTCGCCGTTGCGGAACAGGATGCCGTTCGCCGCACCCTTGCCGGTACCGACCATGATCGCGGTCGGGGTCGCGAGACCCAGCGCGCAGGGGCAGGCGATGACAAGCACCGAGATCATGATCTGCAGCGCGAACGGGAACCCCTTCCCGGCGATCAGCCAGATCACCGCAGCCAGCACCGCGATACCGATCGCGGCCGGAACGAAGTAACCGGAGATGACGTCTGCCAGCTTGGCGATCGGCGCTTTCTGACCCTGCGCCTCCTCCACCAGACGAATGATCTGCGCGAGCGTGCTGTCCTCCCCGAGGCGGGTGATGCGGACATGCAGCGCGCCGTTTTTGTTTAAGGTTGCGCCGGTGACATTGTCGCCGACGTTTTTGTTGACCGGCATGCTCTCTCCGGTCAGCATCGACTCGTCGACCGACGTGGCGCCCTCGGTGATGACGCCGTCGGCGGGAATGGCGGAGCCGGGCCGCACCAGCACGATGTCGCCGACAACGAGATCCTCGATCGCGGTCTCGGCGTAAAGCTCGCCGCGCTGTACGACGGCGGTCGGCACCGACAGCGAGTACAGCGCCTCGATGGCGCTGCCTGTCTTTTTCTTGGCGCGGGCCTCGAGGAATTTGCCGATCATCACCAGCGTCAGGATCATCGCGCTCGACTCGAAATACAGATTCATCGCCGCGTGGTGGTCGCCGCGCAGCACCTGCACGAAGGAGACAACGCTGTACAGGAAGGCGGCAGAGGTTCCGAGCGCGATCAGGCTGTCCATATTCGGGTGCAGCAGGAACAGCGACTTGAACCCCCGCGCGTAGAATTTGCGGCCGCAATACAAAACCGGCAGCGTCAGCAAAAGCTGCACCAGCGAGAACGCGGCGGGGTGCTTCATCGGGGACATGAAGCGCGGATAGGGGAGCGATACAAACCCGATCATGTGCGCCATCGCAAAGTAGAATAACGGCGCAGTGAATACAATTGATACGATCAGTTCATTGCGCTGAACACGAAATGCGCGGGCCTGCGCCTCCTGCTCCTCGGAGCGGCTTTTCACTACCGGGTTGAGGTTTAACGCATAGCCGGCGCGCTCGACAGCGGCGGCGATCTGGGCCATCGCGCCGTCGCCGTCCTCGTAGGTGACGGTCAGACGCTCTGTGGCGAGGTTGACCGACGCCTGCTTGACGAACGCCTGTTTGGCGACCACACGCTCCACCGCGGCGGAACAGGCGGCACAGGTCATGCCGACGACAGGAACAGATGCGCTCTTAATCATAATTACCTCAAAAATTGGAGACTGTACTCTAATTATACTCAAATGGTATAGATAGTCAAATGGCAAAAAAGGACCCGGACGTTTGTCCGGGTGTTCTCTCAATAGAGGGATTGTGGATCGATCCGCTTGTCGTAGTGGAAGACCTCGAAGTGGAGATGCGGTTCCTCGCCGTTTTCCAGTATCGCGGAGTTGCCGACGGTTCCGATCACCTGCCCCTGCGAGACGCGCTCGCCGACCCGAAGGCCGCTGATCGGCGCGAGGTTGCAGTAGCGGGCGGTGTAGCCCGAATCCAGCCGGATCTCGACCATATTGCCGAGAATGTCGTGCGCGCCCACAAACGTGATCTCACCGGAGTAGATCGCGACGACCTCGGTGCCGAGCGCGGCGGCGTAGTCCGCGCCGTTGTGGGTGCGCCAGTCGTTCATGGTGATGCTGCGCACCAGCTCGTCACCGCTGAAAGACTTGGCGACGGCGCCCGCGACCGGCGCAATGTGGACGGGGATGAAGATATCGCTGTTGATGACCGACTCGCCGTCGTCGACCGGTTCAGTGGTGATGGTCTCGGCGGGGCGGACAACCTCCGCGACGTCGGCGGGTTCCTCGACGACAGGCGGTACAACGGGATCGACAATGGTCTCTGTGGTGTCGTCGGGAAGCGGCGTCGGCACCGGCGGCGGCAGGATGTTGAAGCTGTTGTCGCCCAGATTGTCGAGTATGTTGGACACGGCGGAATACGAGGCGACAGCGGCGGCGATGACGCAGATAACAAGCGCGATATAGAAGCCGTTACGATATAAAAATGACCGGAAATTCTTGGGCCTGCGATGATTCTTCATGAATAGTCACTCCTTTTCGCTTATTGTGAACACGAAAGAAGAAAAATATTCAATATCTTGACTTTTAAAATCATGAATGTCAGAATTATACTCAACAAACTTGAAAACCGTTTATGCGGTTTTCATATACGCAGCCGAAAGGGCTGCGTCATACCGACTAAAAGGCGGTATGTTTACGCCGTTCATAGTCAACTGCGCACTCCGTGCGCTGCGCAGGCTTTGCCTGCGCATTGAAAACAAAAGATTTGTTTTCAAGTTCGTTGACTATATAGGGACAAAGACGGATCGAACGGGAGAAAACTATGGCAGTCATTGGGGTTGGCGCGGCGAATGTGGATGTGCACGGGCAGAGCAAGAAACCGCTGATTCTGCGGGACAGCAACCCGGGATATATGCACAGCTCCGCGGGGGGCGTCACGCGGAATATCCTGGAAAACGCGGTGCTGCTCGGCGTCGAGAGCAAGCTGATTGCGGCGCTCGGCGACGACGTCTACGCCGATCTGATTCTGCGCAAATGCGCGGCGGCGGGCATCGACACGGCGCACTGTCTGCGCCTTGCGAATACCGTCTCCTCGACGTATATCTCGATCCTCGACGACAGCGGCGATATGTATATCGCGCTGTCGGACATGTCGATCACGGCCAACCTGACCAGACCGTTTCTGGAATCGAACGCGGCGCTGCTGCAAAAAGCCGACGTCATCGTGTGCGACGGATGCCTGCCGCAGGACTCGATCCGGGCGCTGGTGGAGATCGCAGGGGAGCGCGTGCCCGTGTTTCTGGATCCGGTCTCGACGGCCTACGCGCGCAGTGCGCGGGATGTCGTCGCCGGGCTCGACACGATCAAGCCCAACCGCATGGAGCTCGAGGTGTTGGCGGATCTGCCGGTGACGGACGAGGCGTCGATGATCGCGGCGAGCCAAAAGCTGATTGAAAAAGGGGTGCGGCGCGTCATCACGACGCTTGGCGACCGCGGATGCTTTTACGTTGACCGCGACGGCACCGCACTGTACCGCATGCTGAAACCGGTTGAGAGCATGGTCAACGCGACCGGGGCGGGGGACGCTTTCACGGGGGCGCTCGTGTACAGCTATCTGCAAAAACTCGCGGTACCCGAGACACTGGACTGCGCGCTGGCGGCGGGGATCATCGCGCTGCGCGGCGACGAGACAATCAACCCGGCGATGAGTGTCGCCGCGATAAAAACGACATTGAAAGAGAGCAGATTATGACAGAAAAATCTTACTTGGATATTGCGCCGGAGATCGCACAGGCGCTCGCAGAGAACCGGGCGGTCGTCGCACTGGAATCGACGATATTAAGCCACGGCATGCCGTACCCGCAGAACATAGAGTTCGCCGCGAAGGTGGAGCAGATTGTGCGCGACGGCGGTGCGGTGCCCGCGACGATCGCGGTGATCGGCGGACGGCTGAAGGTCGGGCTGAACGAGGCAGAGCTGAGGAGAATGTGCACCGCTCAGGGCATCGGCAAGGTCAGTCGGCGCGATGTTCCCGTTTACGTCGCGGCGAAAAAGGATGGCGCGACCACCGTTGCGACCACGATGATGATCGCCGCGATGGCGGGCATCCGCGTCTTTGCGACGGGCGGCATCGGCGGCGTGCACCGCGGCGCCGAGACGACGATGGACATCTCGGCCGACTTACAGGAGCTGGCGAATACGCCGGTTGCGGTCGTCTGTGCGGGCGCAAAATCGCTGCTCGACATCGGCCTGACGCTGGAGTACCTTGAGACCTGCGGCGTTCCGGTGCTCGGGATGCGGACGGACTGGTTCCCGGCATTTTACTGCGAGAGCAGCGGCTACAAACTGGACTACAACTGCGCCGACGAAGAAGAGGCCGCGGCGATCCTCGACGCCAAGTGGCGGATGGGACTGAAAGGCGGCGTTGTGATCGGCAACCCGATTCCGAAAGCCTTTGCGCTCGACTACGACGAGATGGACGCCGTGATCGGAAAGGCGCTCGCCGAAGCGAAAGAAAAGGGGATTCGCGGAAAAGACACAACCCCGTTTCTGCTGGCGAAGATCACCGCACTGACCGACGGCGTGTCACTCGACAGCAACCTGGAACTGGCCTACAACAACGCGCGCGTCGCCGCAGGAATCGCGGTCGCGCTGGCGAAACTGAAATAGGAGCGACGAAATGAGAAGAGCGAACCGACAGGTGTTTGATCTCGCCGAAATCCGCGAGATTCTGGAAGCCGGCAAGATTTTGTGGCTCGGGATCCCGGACGGCGATTACCCCTATGTTTTACCGCTGAACTACGGCTATACCCTCGACGGGGGCGGCGCGCTGAAGCTGATCTTCCACGGCGCGCGCGCGGGCCGGAAATTCGATCTGCTGAACCGGAACCCGAAGGTCGGGTTTTCGCTCGGCGTCTGCGACGAGATTGCGGGTGACGGCGAGAATGCCTGCGAGTACACCGCGCGGTACGCGAGCATCGTCGGAACCGGCGAGGCGCGGCTGCTGCAGGACAGCGAGGCGGTGCAGAACACATTGGCGTCGCTGATGCGCGTCGCGGCGGGCGCGGGGAACTTTACGTTCTCGGAAAAAGCGCTCGAGAACACGGCGGTCTACGAGATCGCGGTCCGCGCATACGAGGCGAAGAGCAACCGAAAGGTATAAAAAAAGAGCGGATCACCGCTCTTTTGTTTCGGGAGGATTATTGCGCGGCCTGATTCATCAGCTCGATGGCCTGGCGCAGCACCGGCATCAGCGCGGTCAGCGATTCCTTGGCGCCGCGCGACCCGCCGTGCAGATTGACGATCAATGTGTTCTTGTAGGTGACCGCGACGCCGCGGTTAAAGACAGCGGAAACGTTGAGCTGCGACGCTTTGTGGCGCAGATACTCGGCGATCCCGGGCACAATCCTGCCGGACACCGCGAGCGTCGCCTCCGGCATCCGCTCGGTGTCGGCGAGGCCGACGCCGCCGATCGTCAGGATGACGTCGATGTCCGCGCGGTCGCCCCAAAAGCGGATCTGGGAGGTCAGCGCCGCCTCGCTGTCGGGCAGCGTCTTGAAATCGACGACGTCGTAACCCGCGGCGCGCAGCATTTCACAGACCATCTCGCCGCTGTCGTCGACCTGCTGAATGATGTAGTTGTCGCCGCGCGCTTTCAGTACCGCGGCACGAATGACTGTCTCCATAGCGCCTCCATCACAGATAAGCAACATTATAACAAACTGCCGTGAACTAATCAACGAGGGAAAATGAAGTATATCGAGAGTCCGGGCAACGAGGCGTTCTTTAATATGGCGCTCGAGGAATATGTATTTGAGAGCCTGCCGAAAGAGCAGGAGTATTTTATGCTGTGGCAAAACCGTAACGCGGTGGTGGTGGGCCGGTATCAGGACACATTGGCGGAGACCCACGCCGACTATGTG
>JAVBVJ010000080.1:0-12724 GCA_031554355.1 Oscillospiraceae bacterium | reverse complement strand
AGAGCATGACCCGCCTTGCGGCGGGCGGCGTGCTGCACGCGGATCAGCGCCTTGTCCGCGACGAAGCGGAACTTGCGGCCGCAGCCGATGCGCTCGGGTTCCCGCTCCGTCTTAAAATCAGCTCGGCGGATATCCCGCATAAATCCGACATCGGTGGTGTCAAGCTGAACCTCAAAAATATGGACGACGCGCGCGCCGCGTACAGCGCGATTCTGGACAACGCCGCACAGCACGCGCCCGACGCAATCGTCGATGGGGTTCTCGTCGCGCCGATGCTCGACGCGGGCCTCGAGATGATTGTCGGCGTCACGAACGACGCGCAGTTCGGCCCGATGGTGCTGATCGGTATGGGCGGCGTGCTCGTTGAGATCTTACAGGACGCGGTGCTCTGTCCCGCACCGGTATCACCGAAAGAGGCGGCGGTGCTGCTGCGCGGCCTCAAGAGTGCGCGGATGCTGGACGGATACCGCGGCAGCCCGCCGCGGGACGTCGACGCGCTGGCCGACTTCATCGCGCGGCTGTCGCAGTACGCGTTCGACCACGCGGACACCTTGCACGAGCTGGACATCAACCCGCTCTTTGTCTATGAGCAGGGCCGCGGGGTCGCCGCCGCCGACGCGCTGATGGTGTGCTCGGACTAAGTGCGGATCCGCACGATATTTCGCCCTCCGGCGCGGTGTTTCTCTTCCCCCGACGCCACACAAAAACGCCGCCCCAAAAGGGCGGCGTTTTTGATAGCCCGCAAACAGGGGGTACCCCGAAAAGAGAGGATTGTATTTTAGTGGTGATTGTGCTACGTTTTAGCTGTCAGAAAACAGGCTTTCGCCCGCATTCACCCACACGTTTCAGGAGGAAGATTTATGGCTAAACGTCTGCTCTTCGTTCTCGCGATATGGGTACTCCTCGCCGCGCCGGCGGGTTGCGGCAAATCGCCGGACCCGGTCGTTCTTTCGCCCGCCGACAACAAGCCGGAACAGGAGACCCCGTCCGACCCGAACACCCCTGCCGCGGCCAAGGCGGGGTACGTATTGGTCGACCGCACCGCAGAACTGGGCGGCGTTGTCGCGCAGGGCGCGTACGTCAACGTGCTGGACGCCGACGGGGACCGCGCGCTGTGCGCCTGTCAGGAGGCAGGGAGTCCGGGCGAGGCGCTGCGCATAGTGAACCTTGCGACGGGCGCGGTCGAGCAGGTTTCGTTCCCGAGCACCGACACAAGCGCCGAGATCTACTACACGCGCGGGCTGCTGATGAAAAACGGGATCGCGGTGCTGCAGCAGCTGACGTACAAGGGCGGACAGCCGACGTCGACGCTGCTTCGGGTGCTGCTGCCGGACGGCAGTGCAACGATGGTCCACTTTGACGATCTGAAAAACGTCCGTTTCGACCTGACCCGCATGGCGGACGGCACTGTCTGTCTCTGCATCATCCATCTCGACGCCGACGGGATTCCGTCCGAGTACGAGTACTACATCGTCCTCGACGACGGCGAGCTGCAATATCTGAACACCACGATCTCGGAGGCGGTTTTTTTCAGCGCCGGGCATTACGCGACGGTGCACTGCGACGAGAAGCCGGACGGCTCGATGGTGATCGCCGCGCTGTTCAACGAGAACGGCGAGAAGACCGCGACAAAGGTCGCCAACGTCGACGCGTTCTACCTGTTCCGGGTGGCGCGGGCGATGGACGGCGACAAACTGTTCCTGTACCTCGACAACGACGGCGGCGACGACGCGCGCACCTTGATCTTCAGCGCGGACAGCGACGTCGTCAAGGCGAATGTTCCGGGCGCGTACCAGTACCGGGACAGCAACCAAACCGCCGCCGTGTACACCGCGGACGACCGGCTCTATGTGCTGTCGGCAGCCACCGGATACGAGCCGGTTGCGTTCGACCTCGGCGGCGTGTTCTTCGACCCCGTGTCGGTGCGGGTCGCGGCGCGCGGCCCGGACGGCTTCCTCCTCTACGACTACGCGATGACCGCCGTCGCGGTGTTGATGCCGCAGTAGCGAACCAACAGAAGCAGTACCGAAAGTCCTGTTCCGAGGAACAGGGCTTTTTCTGTTATGGCAGAAAGCGGACGAACACAGTTCGTCCCTACGCCTGGCAGTTTTTCAGCTGTCGGGACCCGTAAGGGAAAAGGTCAAGGGCGCAGGTCCGCCAGTTTTTCCGTGAGGATTTGGCGTGCGAGGCGGAACGCCCGCAGGCGGCGGATCAATGTCGTGGCCGCCGCGGTGCCGGGCTTTACGGTCTGCTGCGCCTTCTCGCATTTGCCGATCAGCGACGCCATCGCCGCGATGCCCGCCTCGAGATCCTCGGCGGTGTAGTCCGCGATTGGTTTTTCGTGGTTGGGTCCGGTCATGGTATTCACTCCTGTAAAACGATGAACCGGTCGCCCGCGGCGAACGTCACCGAGTTCTGTTTGTCGGGGTTGATGACGATTTCGGCGGCGCCAGTCTCTGGCACAACGCGCTTGTAGCCGAGGAAGACCGCGCTCCGCCGGCGGGATCGTGAGCACCGACGAGAGCACGACGACGGCGACCGTAATCAGAAGCAGGAAGATGACCAGCGCGGCCACGCCGCGAAACATCAGGGCGTCGAAGAGGTACTGAAACCCTTTTGCGCCAAGGTGCGTTTATCCTATTGCACATCTGCGTAATTGGATGGGTTTCGTTTCGGGCGGAACGGCAACCCCCGTATGGGCAATCCCGGCCGGAAAGACCCGGCCGGGATTGTTTTGTCGTTTTCGGGAACCGGAGAGGCTCGCTGTTACGCGTTATAGAATTTGTATTTATAGCCGATCTGACGGAAGCGGTCGAGGTTGTCCATGCAGGGGGTTTTCTCGCCGCGCTCGATCGCGGTGACGACCTCGACGACGGCATCGTTGAACGGTGTCGGGATGCCGTACTGCTTGCCGGTATCGCACACAAAGCCGTTGATCATCAACACCTCGGTCTGTTTGCCCTTCTCGAGATCCTGCAGCATGCTGGCCTTGGCGGGCCGCAGCGACACATACATGTCGATGAAGTCCTGCTGGTTCTGGTCGTACTGCGCCTGATCCTTCAGGTTGAGGGTCTCGGCCGGGAATCCGCCGGCCAGTTTCGTCATCGTGTAACCCGCGGCCTCGCAGCATTTCTTGACCTCGTTGCCGATGTAGGCGACGCAGGCGCCGGTCTCGGGGGTCTCGACGACCTCGCCGAACGTGATGCCGCACGCGGCGGACATGCCGCTGACGCAGGCGTTGTTGATCAGTTTGACCCAGCGCGACTCCATCAATTTGTCGGTGACGACGGTGGTGCCCATGATGCCGAGCACCTCGGCGACTTTCTGGATGCGCGGGCCGACGGTGCCGTCCATCTCGCCGACATCGAACAGCACGGGGGCTTGTTCGAGGTTGGAGGTCAGCTGAGAGACGCCGGGGCTGATGAAGGTCGCGCCCCAGAGCACGGTGCCGCCGACGGTGCGGTTCTGGCCGACATAGGAGGCGACGCTGGGCTCCGGCACGCCGTTTTGCAATGTGCAGACGGTGCTGTTCTCGTCGAGATGCTGGAGCAGCGCGGGCAGCACGGTGGCGTTGGCGGTCTGTTTCGTGAACAGGAAAATCAGATCATAGATGCCGGTCATCTCCTCGGGCAGCATGGCCGATACCGGAACGACCATGTCCACGGTACCGATGATGTGGGCGCCGTCCTTCTTCATCGCGTCCACGTGATCCTTATAGCTGTCCACCATATCGACCGGGCAGCCGTTTTTGGTTAAAAAAGCCCCGAGCACGGTCCCCATCGCGCCGGTTCCGACAATTGCAATACGCATAATATCCTCCTAATGGTTTTGTCATCATTTTATTGCAAATATCTAAAAATATCAAGAGAAAAAGAAAATTATTTAGGCAAAACATTGAAGCGGCGAGCCGGTGCGGGTCCGGGAGGACCTGCGGCCGGTTCGCCGCCATTCAGCTTGTTATGGATTTTCGATGTCGTCAGGTGCGCCTGCGCTTGAACAGCACCGCGAACAGCAGGCAACCCAGCAGCAGGAGCAGCGCGACCCCGAGTTCGATCCAGCCCGCGGCGTCGCGCGCGGCGGTGGTCGCTCCAGTGTTCTGCGGGCCGTTGCCGCCGATGGTGAAGTTGCCCTGTCCATCGGGGGGCTGCATGCCCTGTCCGCCCTGCCCGGTCGGCGGTTGGCCGCCCTGTCTTCCCTGACCGTCGGGCGGCGGACCGCCCTGCATGCCCTCAGGCATCTGTCCGCCCTGCTGCCGCGGGGACTGGAACTGTGCCTTGATCTCGTCGATCTGTTCGTCGGTCAGGCCGAGCTCGCGCAGCGCCGCGCGCTGTTCTTCGGTCAGCTCCTCCGCGCCCGCCGCGCTGAAGATCTCGATCACGGCGGGCACCTTGTCGGCGTCGATCGCGCCCAGTGTGCCGGTAAAATCACCCTGCAGCACGAAACCGCCGCCGATGTCGCCCTCCTGCACCGTGCGCATTCCGCCGCCCCCGCCGCCCTGACTGCCGAGCGCGGACAGGTTGACCGACGACGCGTCGACGAGCGCCGAGGCGTCCGCGTTCTGTCCCGCCGTCGTCGCGGGGATCGTGCCGTCGAGCTGTCCGCGGATGCTCTCGGCGCGCAGCACGCACAGCTTTTTAAGCTCGGTGACCGCGGTCTCGTACTCGGCGTAGGTGCACAGCGCGGTGGGATCCGCCGCGACGTGTTCCGCGATCAACGCGTCGAGTGTGTCGATGGTCTGCTCGATCGCGCCGCCGCCGAAGTAGCCGTCGACAATGTCGTGCAGATAGCTTTTATATAGCGCCATGTACTCGGGCACGGCCAGCAGCTGTCCGAGCAGCGGGCGATCCTCGAGCGACACGCCCGAAACCGGGGTCTCGATCGGAAAATTGACGACCGACGAGGAGTTGCCCGACTGGAAGCCGCCGAAGCTGAGGTTGTAATCCCACGGCAGAATCGTCAGCTGACCGTCCTGCTCGTACAGATAGTAGTTGTGGCCCATATTGGACACATAGCTGTCCAGATTGACGACGACGGTGTGCGCCGCAAAGTACTTCAATACCGCCTCGACATCGGTGACCTCGGCGAGATCCTCGCCCTTCGACAGCTTCTCGAGCGCCGCGATCAGCCGGTTTTTGTCGGCGGTCGTGGCGGTGTCGAGCACCGCGTTCTCGAAGATGGCGTCGTAGCTCGAGATCTGATCGTCGGTGTACTGCAGCGTCACGCCGCCGCCCGACATTCCGCCGCCGCCCATCACGAAGTTGCCGCCCTGCTGCGCCGCGCTGTCGCCGGTCTGCGGATTGGTGGTCTGCGTCTGGTCGCCGGTCTGATCCGCGGGCGGTTCGGGCGGAGCGGTCTGGTTCTGATCGCCCGTCTGCGGCGCTGTGGTCTGCGGCGCGTCTCCGGCGGCCTCCGCGCCGCCCTCGAGGTCGGCGATGAAGTCGTTCATGCGGCCCTCGCCGCGCATGCCCATCTGCTCGGGTTTGTACAGTTCGCCGTGGTCGGTGCCGTAGACGCGGTTGACGTAGCTGTCCTCGAGCGCCTCGACCGCGAGGTAGAAGCCGAACGGTTCGCCGTTGACCGTGATGTCGGCGAAGGCGTAGAGCGGCGTCTCGACCCCGGCGTAGTTCATGATGTCGTAGGACAGGTACTCCTTGAGGTAGGAGTTGTCGCTCGACATATTGTTGATAACCAGTTTGTCGAGCCCCAGCCAGGTCTGGCCGTCGATGTAGTGGTCGAACTCGATTTTGAAGCTGTAGCGGGTGGGCTGGCTGCTCGAGGCCACCATGCTGAGGCTGGAGTTGCCCTTGGCGCGGATGCCGACGTTCTCGATCTTTTTGCCGCCGATGATGACGGTGACCGCGATGTACTCCTCGCTGGTGGCGTTCTCGATCATGGTGTCCCAACTCGATTGGTCCGCGACGATCTGGATGTCCATGATCTGCGTCTTGTCCATGGCGGCGACGTATTTCGTCGCGGCAGCCGACGCGTTGCTCTTGCCCGACGTGTCGTGCGGCCTCAGGGCGGCGAACAGCGTGCCGAGGACGGCGACCGCCATAAGCACCGCCGCAACCGCAGTGATCCATTTATGCCTGATCATGACGGCGCGCCCTCCTTAAGCCATGTAGTCGCCGTTGTAGCTGACGAGCGCCGCGCTGCGGACGCCGGGGATGCCCTGCACGTCGCCCACAAACCGCGTCGAGTCGTCGTTCAGGCGGACTTCCAACGTGAACTCGGTGCCCGCGCCCGAGACGGTTTTGGATTTGATGCTCTGTTTTTTGACGCTGCGTTTAATGAGGGTCAGCACGGCGTCCTCCTGCTCCGCGCCGTCACAGTTGACGACCAGCAGGTAGGGGGAATCGACGCTTTTGCGGTTGATGAAGAGGATCAGAATCACGCCGATGAACGCCGAGCCCAGCACCCCGAGCAGCAGCAGTCCCGCGCCGATGACGATGCCCGCGGCGATCGACCAGAACAGGAACGCGATGTCGAGCGGGTCCTTGATTGCGGTGCGGAAACGGACGATGGACAGCGCGCCGACCATGCCGAGCGAGAGAATGATGTTCGAGGTGACGGCGAGAATGATGAACGTCGTGATCAGCGCAAGGCCGATGAGCGTCACGCCGAAGCCCGCCGAGTACATGACGCCCGCGTAGGTCTTGCGGTACACGACAAAGATGAAGAGGCCGACGATCAGCGCAAGGCCCATCGCGATGACCATGTCGAGCGGCGAGATGTCGGTGAGGTTTTCGAGGACGCTGGTTTTAAATAAATCGCTGAAATTCATGGGGTGTTCTCCTTATTCATAGACGCGGCAGGCCGCATATTTTGAGTACGATTCGGTCCGGCGGACATTGGTTTGCACCACATCCCGAATGAGATCGGGCAGGAAGCGGTCGTATTTGATCTCGAGCAGCAGCAGGCCATTCTCCATGACCGGAAAGGTCGGGAAATCCTGATCAAACAGCCCGGTAGTGTACAGGCCGGAACGGACGTCGGTGTCGAACGTGACGCGGACGTCGCCTGCGGGGTAGATGTATGCCTCGCGCCGGTAGTCGACAATGGTTTTGGGTTTCAGGCACTGGAACCGCATCTTGCCGTACAGTTCCAGCAGCAGCGCGTCGCCGCTGCCGCGCATCCAGTCGGTGTCACCGGCGATAATGCGCCCGGCCTGTTCCCGGGTCAGATCGGCGGAGATCTTGTTGCCGAGGCTGCCCCGCTTGCTCTTTTTCTCGAGGCGGATCAGGTCGCTCCTGCCGTTGTAGATGCGGACGCGGAACTTCTCGCGGTCGGCGAGCCCGTCGATCTTTTCGCGCAGTGCCCGGTTGTCGTCGTTGTCGAAGTAGAGGCTGCGGACGTGGTAGCGGCCGTCGGCGTTCGCGTTGGGGTCGCGCTGCGCAACGGCCTGCAGCCGCTGTCTCAGCACGTAGTAGTCGTGGATATTGATCGTGTGTTTGTACTCGTGGCGCAGTTCGGTTGACTCCATAAGGCAGCTCTCCTTTGGCACAGCATAGCGGGGAAACCTTAAAGGAAGCTTAATGGATCGGGGAATATCCCTGCGCTTGCGGCGGGGAACATTAAGGTTGCTTTAAGATTGGGCGATTATGGTATAATCATACCAACAAGGAGAGGGCTGCCGATGCGGATTCTGATTGTGGAGGACGAGGTCCGGCTGGCCGAGACGCTGGCCGACATCATCACCGAAAACAGGGATATCGCCGATGTCTGCAACGACGGGGAGCGCGGGCTCGACTGCGCGCTGTCGGGGATCTACGACGCGATTATCCTGGACGTCATGCTGCCCAAGCTGGATGGCTTTGCGCTCGTGCGGGCGCTGCGCGACGCGGGCGACCGGACGCCGGTACTGATGCTGACCGCCAAGACCGAGCTCGCCGACCGCGTGCAGGGGCTGGATCTCGGCGCCGATTACTATCTGACCAAACCGTTCGAGATCGCCGAGCTGCGCGCCAGTCTGCGGGCGATTCTGCGGCGCGGCGGCGCGGCGGCGCAGGATTCTCTCAAGTTCGGCGACATCGCGCTCGACGTCGGGCGCAGCGAATTGTTGTGCGGCGGGCGCGCGGTGCGGCTCGGCGCGAAGGAGCTGGAACTGCTGCGGCTGCTGATCGCCAACCGCGGGCAGCTGCTGCCCAAGGAGACGATCTATCTGAAAGTCTGGGGGTACGACGGCGCGGCGGACGACAACATCGTCGAGGTCTATTTAAGCTTTTTGCGCAAGAAGATGCAGCACGTCGGCGCCAAAACGAAAATCACCGTCGCGCGGAAGATGGGCTACCGCCTGGAGGAATCCGAATGATTCAAAAACTGCGGCGAAAATTTATTCTGATCCTCATGGGCGTCGTCTCGCTCGTGCTGGTCGCCGTGTTTGTGTCGCTGCTGCTCTCGACGTGGGGCGCAAGCCGCCGGCAGAGCAACCGCATGCTGGCGGAGGCGCTGCAGCAGCCGGTCGCCGCGCAGGGCTTCCATGTGCAGTCGGAGGGGCCGATGTCGCTGCCGATGCAGGGGCGCGTGCCGATGATCGTCGCCGAGATCGGCGCGGACGGCACCGTGCTGCTGACCAACGGGATGCCTTTTTTAGACACCGATGCCGCGCTGCGCGCCGTCGCGGCCGTCGCGGCGCAGCCGGGACAGTCGGGGACGCTGCGCGAGCAGTCGTTGCGCTGGGCGAAATCCGGGGACGGCGCGCGGATCGCGCTGGTCGACATCGTGCAGGAACAGATGATACTGCGCAACCTGATTGTCAACGCATTGCTGGTCGGGGCGGCGGCGCTGACGGCGCTCTACTTTATCAGTGTCGCGCTCGCGCGGTGGGCGACCCGCCCGGTCGAGACGGCGTGGAACCGGCAGCAGCAATTTGTCGCCGACGCCTCCCACGAGCTCAAAACCCCGCTGACCGTCATTCTGTCCAACGCCGAGATGCTGGCCGAGACCACGCGCGGCGACGACAAAAAAAGCCGTCGCCTCGGGCACATTCAGGCCGAGGCGCAGCGGATGCGGCGGTTGGTGGAGGATCTGTTGGTGCTGGCGAAATCGGACGACGCCGCGGGGCGGAGCGTCCACAGCGCCGTCGATTTCAGCGATCTGGTCACCAGCACAGCGCTGGCCTTCGAATCGGTGATCTTCGACGCCGGCAGAACGCTGACGACCGCGGTGCAGCCGTCGTTGACGGTGCAGGGCGACGCCGGACGCCTGCAGCAGCTAGTGGGCACACTGCTCGACAACGCGATCAAGTACGGCGCGGCGGGCGGGGAGATCCGCCTGACATTGGCGGAGGGCGCGAAAAAGACGGTGCTGCTGACCGTGTCCAACGACGGCGACCCGATTCCGAAAGAGGCGCTCGCGTCGATCTTTCTGCGCTTTTACCGCGCGGACAAGGCCCGCAGCGCGAGCGGCAGCTTCGGGCTGGGCCTCGCCATCGCCGAGCGCATCACCGCGGAGCACGGCGGAAAGATCTGGGCCGAATCCGGCGAGACAGGGAACAGCTTTTATGTGCAGATACCCGAGTAGTTGTTAGTCGCTAGTGACTAGTCACTAGTGAATGGAAGTGCCGCGCTTATGCGCGGCACTTTGGATTCAGGAGCGTTTGTCAGTCTTCTGGTGTACGCCTCGACGAGCTCGGTCTGCGGGCCGCCGGACGGGAAGGCTATGCTCTAAACCACATATCTGCTTTTTACTTAATATAGAGGAGAAAGCTTCATCTGCTCGATCCACACGCAATAGGGATCCAGATCCCGAATCAGCTGAACGGCATCGTCCCGGCGGGCATAGACCAAAACACCGTTGACCGCAATATCATTGTCCGAAAAATGCGCTGCCAGCGCGCGGTAGGTCCCGGCGTCGGAAAAACCCGCCATTCGGTTAAAGTCCTCATCCTCTGCCAAATAATTTAACATAGATATAAAATGCTCGGTCCATACTTTTTCGCCGCTGTAAGTGGCGCGGCCGGTAAAAAACAGGTTGGGGTAAGCGGCGTTCAGCGCTTCCATGCTTTCGGAATACCGGTCGTGATAGGGCCGGAAGCCGAACGGCGCGTAGGTGTCTGACGTGACGCCGCCGCAGTCGACGGACGCGTATTCAATGGACGCATACAGCGGCAAACCGAGGCAAATCTCCTCCAGTTCCGCGAGGCCGACAGGCTGCCGGAAGCAAAGGAACATCGAGATAACGGCCGATTCCGGAACGGCTTCCAGCTCGGCGAAGAAGTATTCGTTTACCGCCTCCCCGTAGAGTCCGGTCCGAAAGTTCTCGCTGACAACCCAGCCCGCGCCGCCATATTTTTCGGCGGAAGCCAGATGGATGTCGTTCCGAAATGCCGAATCGAGGCGCGTTACGCTGCCGCGCGTCAGCTCCAGATCGGCCAAAAACAAGTTGCCCGAAAACAGATCGCGCTGCTGTACAAAAACTTCATAGCGGCCGAAGCCCTTTGGGGACGCCGACGCATGAACCACCTGCCGTCCGGGCTGATGCAGCTCAAAGGCAACAGACATTTGACTCGCGAGGCCGTCCCGGCCGATGACGCCGTTGCCGCGGGCGGGGTTGTAGCTCGCCGCGCCGCAGAGCAGGTGAACGGCAAAAATAAACGCGGCGAGAATAAATCCCGCCGCGAGCGTATGCGAGACCGACCGAACGGCACCGCGCCAAAAAGCGGTGAATGGCCGGCTGCCGGGCGGCGAACCACCCGATAAATCCTTATTCTTTTTCATTTTAATGATCACTCCAAGTCCGGCTGCCGATACGGGCAGCTAAAATTCAACCAACGGAACACTGTAAGGCGCAATATGCCCTGAAATGCCCCGGCAGAAAACATTATAGGTCCGAATGACATAACTGCCGCAGCGGTTGCAGATCTCTTTGTAGATTTTGAAAAGCGCATTAGTGCAACATCTATAAATAATATTAACATTATCCACTATTCTTGTCAAGAAAGCCACCTGCGCGAGGTCAGCCCAGGTGGCTCGATGACGGAAGAAATCAGCAATAAACAGGCACGAAGGCGGACGGGCAAGCCAGGGTGGAGAACGGTTCGAGCGTAAATCCCTTGTCTTTATCAGCTTTCGCGGAGCGACACCAGTAACGATGCCCTTGACCTTCATCCCTTATTTCCAATGTGCCGCGCGCAGCAAGGCACTACCATCATCTAGCAACTAATGTCTAGTACCTAGCAACTACTTGCACCAATAACTAATACGTCCGGGCGCAAAGCGCCCGGACGTATTTCAACAAATCCTATTTCTGCGCCAGCTGCTCGTGGATGTAGTCGAGCTCCAGCAGCTTGTCCACCACCTCGTCGACGTTCAGCCGCCGCGTGTTGTGGCTGGTGTACGCCTCGACGCGCCCGGTCTGCGGGACGCCGTCGATGAAGTATTTGTCGTAGTTGAGGTCGCGGGTGTCGGCGCTGACGCGGAAGTAGCCGTCCAGATCCGTGCACTTGGCGCGCTCCTCGCTCGTCAGCAGCGTCTCGTAGTTCTTCTCGCCGTGCCGCGCGCCGATGATGCGCGTGCCGGTGTCGCCGAACAGCCGCTGGACCGCCGCCGCGAGATCGGCGATCGTGCAGGCCGGGCTTTTTTGAACAAACAGGTCGCCGGGCGCGCCGTTCTCGAACGCGAAGTTGACGAGGCTGACCGCTTCGGGCAGGCTCATCAGGTAGCGCGTCATCGTCGGGTCGGTGATGGTGATGGGCTTGCCGGCGCGAATCTGATCGATGAACAGCGGGATCACGCTGCCGCGGCTGGCCATAACGTTGCCGTAGCGCGTGCAGCAGATGACGGTGTCGGTCAATGCCGCGCCCCGCGCCTGCGCGCCGATCACCTTCTCCATCATGGCTTTCGAGATGCCCATCGCGTTGATGGGGTAGGCGGCCTTGTCGGTGGACAGGCAGACGACACGCCGGACACCGGCGGCCGTCGCGGCGGTCAGCACATTGTCGGTGCCAATCACGTTGGTGCGGACGGCTTCCATCGGGAAGAACTCGCAGCTCGGAACCTGTTTGAGCGCGGCGGCGTGGAAGACGTAGTCGACACCGGCCATCGCCTGCTCGATGCTGCGCAGCTCGCGCACATCGCCGATATAGAAGCGCACGCGGTCGTCGCCGAGCCGCTGGCGCATGTCGTCCTGTTTCTTCTCGTCGCGGCTGAAGATGCGGATCTCGCCGATGTCGCCCGAGAGAAAGGCGTCGAGCACCGTGTTGCCGAAACTGCCCGTTCCACCCGTGATTAAGAGTGTCTTTCCGGAAAAAGCGGTCATACAGAACCTCCTGTCACTATTTCAGGCCTATCATACCACAACAGCGCCGTGATTACCAGAGAAACGCCGCCGTCCCTTTCGTTTTGGGCGGCGGCATGGTATACTCGAGCGGAGAGAAAAAGAGGAAAGACGAGGAAGAGCATGGTACATCTGGTGGCGCTTTCCCGCGAGAATTACCGGGATTGTCTTGCGCTGAAACCGGCGGAGGATCAGACGAATTTCGTCGCGTCCAACACGCGGACACTGGCCGACGCCTACGCCTACCGCGACGTCGTTGAGGTCTACTGCATCTACGACGATGACGTCCTGGTTGGGCTGGTCATGATCGTCCTCTACCCGGAGAAAAAGGACTACTACCTCTGGCGCTTCATGATCGACGAGCGGTACCAGCGCAGGGGGTACGGCAGGGCGGCGATGGCGCTCGTGCTGAACCGGTTTCGCGCGGCCGGCGCCGACAAGGTCGAGC
>JAVBVJ010000029.1:0-8822 GCA_031554355.1 Oscillospiraceae bacterium | reverse complement strand
CGCGGTCGCGGTGCTGTGGGCGTCGACGGCGCTATTCGGCGGGGCGGGGGTCTGGTGGGCGCCGCTGATCACCGAGGCGGTGTGCGCAGTGATCGCGCTGCTGTTCTATCGCCGGTTTCGCCGGAATCAGGCCGATTCCGGATCGTGAATCAGGATGTCGTACTGGATGGTGCGGTAAAACTCCCGTCGGATCTCGGCGCGGTCGCTCGTGCGGCCTAAGATCCACATGAGTTTCGTGAGCAGCGCCTCGAGCGTCATGTCGTAGGCCTCGATCAACCCCAGACGCTCTTTGATGCCCTTGCCGACGTGGTAAATCGTCATGTCGCTGCCCTCGTTGGGGACCTGCGTCGTGATGACGGCGGTCTTGCCGGCGGCGACGCCGCGTTCCAGCGTCTCGTAGAAACGCTCGGGCAGCCCGCCGGTACCGAAACTCTCAATGACGATGCCCTCGCAGTTGTCGAGCAGGCTGGACAGCGCCTCGGGCGAGGAGGTCGGGATGATCTTGAACAGCGCTACGTTGGTGTTCAGCGCGTCGAAAAACTGAACCGCTCCGGCGGGCGGCGTGCTGATGTACGGAATGACGCGGCCGCTTTGGATGACGGCCAGCAGCGGAAAGTTCGTTGAGGTAAAGGCGTTGTAGCTTTTAGTGTGGGTCTTTTTGGCGCGGGTTCCGGCGATGACGTCGCCGTCGAAAACGATGCTGACGCCGTGGGCGCTGTCGCTTGCGGCGTACAGAAAGCTGTCGGTCAGATTCTTGCGCGCGTCGGTCGTCTCCATGTCGATGGGCTGCTGTGCGCCGGTGACGACGACAGGCTTCGCCGAGTTTTGGATCAGATAGCTCAGCGCCGCCGAGGTGTAGGCCATGGTGTCGGTGCCGTGACAGACCACGAACCCGTCGAAATCATCGTACCGCTCGCGGATACAGCGCGTGATCGACAGCCAGTCCTGCGGCGCGATCTCGGTGCTGTCCTTACAGAGCAGCGAGCGGGTCTCAATCTCACAAAAGGACCGCACCTCCGGGACATACCGCAGCAATTCTTCGGATGTCAACACAGGTTCCAGCCCTTTATCGGTGCGTTTGCTGGCGATGGTTCCGCCGGTCGCAATCATCAGAATCCGTTTCACATAGCCTCCGCAACAAGCATTAGTATATTCTATTTTTATTGTATCACAAGTAAATCACAAATATTGTTATTATTTTAGCATCTTGTGAGCCGTTATGCTATACTATATTTACTTCAAAACAGTTCATTTCCTGTTTTGAAGCAGGGGCGATAGCCCCACAGTACCGCCATCTTGGCGGCTTGCAGCGTTTTGAATAAAGAATTACACGTGGAAATGACCTATAAAACGCTAGCACACGCAACAATTTTCAAAATTGATTGTGTAAATCATTTTTGAAGTTGCTGTAAATCGAGTGCATAGTCCATTGCACGCCTAGACGTGCCGGCAAGCTTTGCTTGCCGATTGAAAAAAGTGAAAACTTTTTTCAATCTAATGGACTATATAATAATGAAAAAATGAAGGGGAAAAACATTGGACCTGCAACTGGAAACAGCATTTCAACAACTGGGTATTTTAGTGCCGCGAATCCTGCTGCCGGATTCGTCGGTTGACGATACGAAATTTGCCGTCGTCGCCGGTGACCAGTACTCCGCGGACCCGGAGTACTGGGATTGCGTCGAGCGCTTTGTCGGCGACGCACCGTCGGCGCTGCGGCTGATGCTGCCCGAGGCGTGGCTCAAAACGCCCGAGCGCGGCGGAGACATCAACGAGACCCAGCGCGACTATCTTGCGCGCGGGGTGCTGCGCGAGGCGGGCGAGTTCTTTGTGTTTGTGCACCGCGAGACGGCCGGCGGCGTGCGCCGCGGTCTTGTGACGGCGTTCGATTTGGAGGAGTACAGCTACACCGCGGGCGCGACCGGCCTGATCCGGTCGACCGAGGAGACCGTCGTCGAACGGCTGCCCGCGCGCATCCAGATCCGCAAGAACGCACCGATCGAGATGCCGCACATCATGATTCTGGTCGACGACCGCGACAATGTGCTGATGGGCGGGCTCGACGCCTGCATCGGTGAGATGCAGCGCTGCTACGATTTCGATCTGATGATGGACGCCGGGCACATCGCCGGGTACGCCGTGGCCGAGAACCGGCATCTCTCCGTCGTCGCCGGCGCGCTCGAAAAACTGCGCAGGACAGCGAAAGAGAACATGCTGTTCGCGATGGGGGACGGCAATCACAGCTTTGCCGCCGCGAAGAACTGCTGGGATCAGGTCAAGGATTCGATCCCGAAAGAGCAGTGGTACGGACACCCCGCGCGCTACGCGCTGGCCGAGCTCGTCAACCTGTACGACCCGGCGCTCGCGTTTGAACCCATCCACCGCGCGCTGCTCGACGTCGACCCCGAGGCCGCCCAGCGCGAGATGGGCATCGATGCCGCGAATCCGCCGCCGCTGCAGCAGCTGCAGCCCGTGCTAGATGCCTGGTTCGAGAAACACCCGCAGGCCGAGCTGGAGTACATCCACGGGGAGGCGGAGTGCCGCGCGCTGTGCGACCGCCCCGACCGCCTCGCGATCATTCTGCCCGAGTTCGACAAGAGCGCGCTGTTCGACATCGTGCTGCGCGACGGCGCACTGGTGCGCAAGAGCTTCTCGATGGGGCACGCCTCCGACAAGCGGTTCTATCTGGAGTGCCGCAAAATACAGTAACTAAAAAGGATGGAGCGCCGCTCCATCCTTTTTTGCTTTTGTCAGACCTTAAAAAGGTTCACGAGCTTCTCCCAGAACGTCAACTCCTCGGCGGGCTGGGATTCGGCGGTCTCCGCCTTCGGCAGTTCGATCGCGTCGGTCTTGAGTACGAACTGCACCAAGCTGACCTCGCTGTTCTTCTCCGAGACGAACGAGACGGTCGGGTCGCCGTTGCCCATGATGTCGCTGAGGATATCGTCGGTCATGCTCTTGATGTCGGTGTCCATGCTGGCGGTGCGGTTGCGGAACGTCTGGGTTCCGACGCGGAACTGCGCCAATCCGTCGCGCAGACCCGCGACGCCGCCCGCAAGCTGCGTTGCGCTGCCCGCAAGTTGCGCGGAGCTTTGCGCGAGGTACTGCACGTTGCCGTCGAGCTGGACGATGCCGTCCGCCAGCTGGTTGACGCCGCCGACATAACCGGCGAGACCGTTGGTCAGCTGGACGATGCCCGAGAGCGACGCGATCGCTTCGGGCACGCCGGGAATACCGGCCATCGGCTGCAGAACCGCCAGGAAGTTGTCGGGGGTCAGCTGGGTGCCGAACTGGGCGCTGTACGCCGCGAACGTTGAGTCGCGCAGGGCGGCCATGCCCGCGACCAACCCATTGCCGCCGCCGGTCAGGTCGGACAGCGCGTCGCCGTTGCCGGTACCGGTCACGATCTGATGCACGCCGCCGGCGAGCTGCGCCATGCCGTCGTTGTACTGTCTAAAGCCGTCCGCGAAGGCGTTCATGCCGGAACTCAATTGATCGCTGCCGCCCAGCAGGCCGTTCGCCCCGTCGTCGATCTGTCCGGTGGCGTAGATGAGCTGGTCGAACTGATCGGTGAACTCCTCCATGTTGATGTCGAACGTCATCGACATGCGCACGCCGTTCAGTGTGATGGGCGCCATCTCGAAGTCCCTGACATCGGCGGTGATGGTGATGTCGGTGCTCTTGCCGGGCAGAATCGTGTAGGTCAGCTGCTTGCTGCGTCCGGCCTCGGCAAACGTCGCGTTCTCGGACGCGATGTTCGAGCACAGCGCCGTGTCCAATGTCACGCCGACCTGCAGCGCGTAGTTCAGGAAGAAGGTCTCGTTGACCTTTCCGTTGCTGTCGATGTTGATGGTGATGCCGAGCTTACCGGTCTTCCCGGCGAGGTTCTCGGCCTTGACGGATTTCCCGTTCAATGTGTAGCGGATCTGGATGTTCCAGGGCAGCTCGGTGGTCTTTAGCGAGCCTTGATAGTAGATCTTCTCGGCGGCGGACTGGATGGACACGCGGTCGCCGTCCTGCTGTACGGGGTCCTCGGACGTCAGGTTCTGGAGATTGGTGTAGTTGCCGTAATCGACGACGTTGCCGCTCTCGAAGATGTTGACGACGTAGATGCTCTCAACCGAACCGTCGAGCCCCAGAATGCCGTACACGACCTCCTGTTTCGGTGTCGAGGGATCGATCGCGGTGGTGGTGGCCGCGGCGGTTTCGGTGCCATCAGGCGCTGAACCGACGTTGCAGGGTTCGGGGATGGGGGTCGCGGTGTCCGCTTCGGGCTCGGCGAGCGCTGCGCCCGGCAGCGCGAAGAACGCGAGCGCCAGAATTGCTAAGATAGCCAGAACTTTTTTCATACTTTGGATTCCTCCGATTTCGGGGTCTTGTAAAAATTGGTTTTTAACGTTGTTTTCGGGATGAGCCGGTCGAACAGAACGAGCAGCGCGGGCAGCACACAGGCGACGAGCGTGAAGGAGAGCAGCGTTCCCTGTCCGAGCAGCATGCCCAGTTCGCTGATGAGCGGGCTGGTCGAGGTCCAGCTTAAGATGTAGCCCGCCATGGCCAGAATGCTCGCCGAGATCATGATCGCAATCAGGTTTTCGGACAGCGCTTTTTTGATGGCGTCGAATTTCGGCATCAACCGCCGCGCCTCCAGATAGCGGTTGGTCAGCAATATGGCGTAGTCGACTGTCGCGCCAAGCTGAACCGTGTTGATGATCAGGTAGCCGATAAAGCTGATATTCATGCCGAGGAAATAGGGGATCGCGAGGTTGATCCAGATCGCGGTCTCGATGGAGAACAGCAAAACCAGCGGCAGCAGCAGCGACTTAAAGGTCAGCAGCAGGACGATAAAGATACCGGCGATCGCGATCAGGTTGACAATCCGCATATCCGATTCGACGACGCTGCGCATATCGTAAAGCGTCGAGCTCTGCCCCGCCATGTAGTAGGTGTCGTAGTACCCGGCCGCGAGGTCACGGATGGTCTGGGTGGCGGCGAAGGTGGTGTCCCCCTCCGCAGGGAGATCGGTGTAGACCAGAATCCGGGCGTAGTGCTCGGAGTAGAAGTTCTCGGACACGCTTTTGGGAACGTATTCCGGCGGGATCTCCTTGCCGACGGCGGTGGTGTAGGCGATCACGTTGTTGACGATCGGCAGCTCCTCTAGCGCCGCGCAGAACGCGGCTTCCTTGCCGGCGCTCTCCTTCGGCACCAGCAGCGCGAAGACGTTGCTGTCCCCGAACCGGTCGGCCACGAGCTCGACGTCGCGGTCGGCGCGCGGACTGGCGCCCGCGGACCCGATGCCGTAGATGAAGTTGGTGCTGCGCTGGCCGAGGAACGACGGGATGACGAGGACGATCACCAGAATCAGGAACGGCACGCGCAGTTTCAGCAGAAACTTGCCGAGCCCCTTGAGGTTGGGAACGAAGTTTTTGTGCCCGGTCTTGGTCAGGATCTTGTCGCACATCAGCGTGAAGGCGGGCAGGAACGTCATGACCGAGATAAAGCTGAGCAGAATGCCTTTCGCGAGGTTGACGCCGAGATCCGAACCGATGCCGAACCGCATGAAGACAAGCGCCAAAAACCCGATGACGGTGGTCGCCGCGCTGGCGGCAACCGACGAGAGCGCGCTCTTCATGGCCAGCGCCATCGCCTCCTGCGGCGCATGCTGTTCGCGGTAATCATGGTAGCTGTGCAGCAAAAACACGGCGTAGTCCAGAGACACCGCCAACTGTAGAATCGGGCTGACTGTACGGGTGATGAATGAGACGTCGCCGAAAAACAGGTTGGTACCCATGTTGATCAGCACCGCGACGCCGATCGTCACCAAAAACAGAATCGGCTCGAACCACGAGCGGGTCACAAAGATCAGCACCGCGATGATGAGCGGAACCAGCAGGAACATGGCTTTGATGACCTCGTCGCGCGACATGATCTGCATCATCGCCGTGCTGACCGCGTCGCCGGTCACCGCGTTGTCCTCCCCGATTATCTCGTAGATCTCCGCGACCGCGTCTTTTTCGTAGGTGCGCGCGACGGTCAGCGAGAACAGGGCGGCGTTATCCTTGTAGTAGGCCTCGACGGTGGATTTGTCGAGGTACTCGAGCGGCATTCCCTTTAATACATCAATACCAATAACGTTGTCGAGCCACGTCACCTCGGTGATGCCCTTGACGGCGGCCAGTTTCTCCTTGTACTCCAGCGCCTGCTGGACCGTGACGCCGTTGATCATGACGTTCGCGTTGGGCAACTCGCCGCCGAACTCGTCGCGCATGATGTTGATGGCCTCGGTGGAGTTGGTGCCTTTCGGCAGATAATCCACCATGTTGTAGTTGACGACGACCTTGGAGATCAGCAGCGCCGAAATCAGGGTGACGGCCAGAAAGACGAGGACAACCGCTTTTCTGCGGGCGAGAACGGCCTGAAAGAATGTTTGCACGGGAACCTCCGGATAATAAACAAAGTGTTGCATAAATGACACATATGTAGTATACTATCAGAAAGATGGTTAATCAACAGACAGATTATTATTAAACTGATTGTTAACTAACATTTGCTCTAATTATTGTATAAAAAGTATCAAAAATTGAGAGAATTGAGGGGGAGGACATGAGAAACGAGAAGAACGACCGGCGCGTGCGGTACACAAAAATGATTCTGCGCCAGAAGCTGATCGAGCTCTTGTATCAAAAAGACATCTCGCAGGTCACGGTGACCGAGCTGTGCGAGGCCGCCGACATCAACCGCGCGACGTTCTACGCGCATTTCAGCGACCCCTACGATCTGCTGACCAAGATCGGCGAGGATCTGTACAGCGACCTCAGCGATTATCTCGACGAGTTCCAGAACGAGGAGAACATTCTGCTGCCACTGACCGTCATCGAGAAGATCTTCGAGTACATTCAGGAAAACGCGAACGAGTGCCGCTATTTCCTGAGCGAGCGCGGCGGAATCCAGCTGCGCAAACGCATCATGGAGCTGATCTACGACAAGATCATCGAGATTCTGCCCGAGCGCATGAACGTGTCGATCAAAGAGGCGGGGTACCTGTACGCCTTTCTGGTTTTCGGCGCGCTGGGCATCGTGCAGCGGTGGCTGGAGGAGGGGCTGGAGTCCTCGCCGAAAGAGATGGCCGCAATCATGATGGATCTGATACAGGGCATGATGACGGGCAAGCGGCTGATCCGGCGGGAAAAAGCGCCGCCGGACGCGCCGCCGAAATAAACCGCACAAATAAAACCGCTGTTATCCGAAAGGATGACGGCGGTTTTGCGTTCGGTTTGTGGTTATGGAATGCAGGTCTCGCAGGGGACGTCGACCTGACATTTTCCGCAGCCGTAGCGCGGGTGGTGCTGCGCCAGCACCGCGTCGAGGAACTGCTTGCACTTGGCGTGATCCTTGCCGGTACCGGGCGAGATTGCCCCGGCCGGGCAGCGGAGCGCGCAGACGCCGCATTCGATACAGTAATCCATGTAGTCGCGGTAGCGGCGCGGGGTCGGCTGCAGCGGAAGCGCCGTCACGACGCTGCCCATGCGGCCCGCCATGCCTTTTTCGGTGATTAGGCCTTTGGACAGGCTGAAGGTGCCGATGCCGCAGACGTAGCCGACGTGCCGCTCCGACCAGTTCGAGGTGAAGAAGCGCAGGCCGTCCGCGGTCTCGAGCCCGTCTTTTGGTGCGACGACCAGACGGCTGTCGGCGAGCGGCAGAACGGCGGGGAATCCCGCGTCGTTCAGCAAGGCGGTCAGGTGAAGCCCCAACTCCTCGACGAATGCCTGCCCCTCGATACGGCCGTGCAGCCACGCGTCGGACGGCCACGACGGATTGGCGCGGTTGCTCGCGCGGACGGCCTCGGTAAAGGGCAGAAAGTACGAGAGCACCGAGACCGCGCCGTCCAGCCATGCGGCGGGCGGCTTGAAGTGGGCGCCGATGATGTCGGGCTGCCGCAGCGTCTCGAACAGCGGGTCGTCGGCGGCGCCGACCGCGAGCAGCGGCGGCTCGAACAGCTGCAGTTCCGCGAGTTCGGGTGTGATCGCGATCTCCGCAGGCACACGGTTGCCGGGCGCGGTTTTGACAAATTCGTCGGCGGCTTGCTGGAGGATTTGCAGATTCATGGCGCTCCCTTTTCTGTGTTAACCGTGGATATCGAGTGTGAACGTGTAGTAGGCGGTGCCGTGCACATTGGTGGCGGCGACGGTGATCGCGTGCGTGCCGGTGACGCCCTGCGGGATGACCACGGCGTCTCCACTCAGGTAGCAGGGGACGTCTGCGGACAGGGTCAGCGTCGGCGCGGGGTCGCCCGTAAACGAGAAGGGAACGACGATGGGGTCGCCGTAGCCGGTTTCCATCTCGATATATCCCGGCCCGCCCATGGTCGGCGCAAAGCCGCGGTGGGTCGCGGAGACGGTCGTGCTGGCGGTCAGGCCGCTCGCGGTGTGGGTGAAGGTGACGGTGGCGGAGCCCGCGGATTGCGCCGCGACAGCGCCGTTCGCGTCCACATAGATGCAGGCGTTGCTGCTCGCCCAGCTGCCCGAGAGGTCGCCGCCCGCCGCGCGGTAGTTGGCCGAGAACACGGGGGTCAGTTGGCCGTAATCCCCGACATACAGCTGCAGGCCGCCGGGTTCCATCCCGAGGTCGTAGACGATGACGTTGGCGCTGACGCTGCGCAGTTCACTGTCCGAGTAGACCAGTAATGTGTTGCCGACGGCGTTGCCGGTGACCATCCCGCCCGAAACGGCGGCGATGTCCGGCGCGTAGGTCTGCCAGCCAATGGGGCTGTAGGAGCTGTCGAGAGGCGGCAGTGGTACCTGCTGCCCGATCGGGATGACGATGTC
>JAVBVJ010000062.1:0-3647 GCA_031554355.1 Oscillospiraceae bacterium | reverse complement strand
AAAGGCGCAGCAGATCGTCCAACAGGTCATTCGCCCGACCGGCCTGATCGACCCGCTGGTCGTTGTCAAGCCGACCGAGGGGCAGATCGACGACCTGATTTCGGAAATTAACATCCGCACCGCGCGCAAAGAGCGGGTGCTGGTGACGACGCTGACCAAGAAGATGGCGGAGGATCTGACCCAGTATCTCGAGGACCGCAGCATCAAGGTCCGGTACATGCACTACGACATCGACACGATCGAGCGCATGGAGATCATCCGCGACCTGCGCAGCGGCGAGTTCGACGTACTGGTCGGCATCAACCTGCTGCGTGAGGGGTTGGATCTGCCCGAGGTGTCGCTGGTAGCGATCCTCGACGCCGACAAGGAGGGGTTCCTGCGCTCCGAGACCTCGCTGATCCAGACAATCGGGCGCGCCGCGCGCCATCTGGAGGGTCACGTCATCATGTACGCGGACAATGTGACGCGGTCGATGGAGCGCGCGATCACCGAGACCGAACGCCGCAGAGCGATCCAGATCGCCTACAACGAGGAGCACGGCATCACCCCGACGTCGATCGTCAAGGATGTCCGCAACGTGCTGGAGATCTCGACTAAAGAGGTGCGGAACGCCGACGGCAAGAAGCTGTCCAAGGCCGAGCGCGAGGATCTGATCAAACGCCTGACGAAAGAGATGAAACACGCGGCGCAGCTGTTGGAGTTCGAGTACGCCGCCGAACTGCGTGACCGCATCAACCAGCTTCAGAAGCTGAGATAAAAAGAAGAGGAATTATTTTGGCAGCAAATAGAGACAGTATTATTATTAAAGGCGCGCGGGAACACAACCTGAAAAATGTCGACGTCACGATCCCGCGCGATCAGCTGGTGGTATTGACCGGCATCTCCGGCTCCGGAAAATCGTCGTTGGCGTTCGACACGATCTACGCCGACGGACAGCGTAGGTACATCGAGAGTCTCTCGGCGTACGCGCGTCAGTTTTTGGGCCAGCTGGAGAAGCCCGCTGTCGACAGCATCGAGGGCCTCGCGCCCGCGCTCTCGAGCGAGCAGACGACGCCGTCCCCCAACCCGCGCTCGACGGTGGGCACGGTGACGGAGATCTTCGATTACCTGCGCCTGATGTACGCGCGGATCGGTATCCCGCACTGTCCGATCTGCGGGCGGGAAATCCAGCAGCAGACCGTCGACCAGATGGTGGACGCGATCAAAGCGCTGCCTGACGGCGCGCGGTTTCAGGTACTGGCGCCGGTCGTGCGCGGCCGCAAAGGGGAACACCAAAAGGAGTTCGAGTCGGCGGCGCGCAGCGGCTTTGTCCGCGCCCGCGTCGACGGCAGCATCTACGATCTCAGCGAACCCATCAAACTGGACAAGAATAAGAAACACAACATCGAGATCGTCGTCGACCGCCTGGTCATGGAAGCGGAGGTCGCCTCCCGCATGGCGGATTCCATCGAGACGGCCATCGCGCTGTCGGGCGGCAGCCTCATCATCGATGTCATCGACGGCGAGGAGATGCTGTTTTCCCAAAACTACGCCTGCCCGGAGCATGGGATTTCGATTGAGGAACTGGCGCCGCGCATGTTTTCTTTTAACAATCCGATCGGCGCGTGCGAGAAGTGTTCGGGGCTCGGCACCTTCCTGAAGGTGGACCCCGATCTGATTCTGGCGAACCGGAACCTGTCCGTCAAGGGCGGGGCGATCCGCGCGGCCGGTTGGTTCTATTACGAGGGAACCATCGCCAACATGTATTACGACGCGCTGGCAAAACATTATAACTTTTCGCTCGATACACCGGTGAAAGACCTGCCGGAGCAGGCGGTCAACGCCATATTATACGGCACCGACGGCGAGCTGCTCAACCTCAAGCGGGAGAACGAGTTCGGCGTCGCGAATTACCGCAGCGGCTTTGAGGGACTGGTCAACAACCTCGAGCGGCGCTACCGCGAGACCTCCAGCGACTGGGCGCGCGAGGAGATCCAGCAGTACATGAGCGCGGTCGAGTGCCCGGAGTGCCACGGTCTGCGCCTGAAGCCGATTGTGCTCGCTGTGACCGTCGGCGGCAAGAACATTATGGAGTTGTCCCGGATGTCGATCAACGAGCTGCTGATCTTCTTCGAGCAGGTGCAGCTGAGCAACCGCGATCGTCTGATCGGCGAGCGCATCATCAAGGAGATCATGGAACGGCTCGGCTTTCTGGTCAATGTGGGGCTGGATTACCTGACGCTGTCGCGCGCCTCGGCGTCGCTGAGCGGCGGCGAGAGCCAGCGCATCCGCCTCGCCACCCAGATCGGTTCCTCGCTGATGGGGGTGCTCTACATCCTCGACGAGCCCAGCATCGGCCTGCACCAGCGCGACAACGAAAAGCTGATCGCGACGCTCCAGCGGCTGCGCGATCTCGGCAACACGCTGATCGTCGTCGAGCACGACGAGGAGACGATCCGCGCCGCGGATTATATCGTGGACGTCGGGCCGGGCGCGGGCATCCATGGCGGCGAGATCATCTGCACAGGCTCGCTCGCGGACATCGAGGCCTGCGAGAACTCCGTCACGGGGCAGTATCTCTCGGGAAGAAAGAAGATCAAGGTTCCGAAGGAGCGCCGCAAGGGCAACGGCAACGCGATTGTCGTCACGGGCGCGACGCAGAACAATTTAAAAGATTTAGAGGTGTCGTTTCCGCTCGGCACGTTCACCTGTGTCACCGGCGTCTCGGGTTCGGGGAAATCGTCGCTCGTCAACGAGATATTGTTCAAAAAGCTGGACAGCGAGATCAACGGCGTCAAGGTGAAGCCGGGCGCATTCTCGGATATCACCGGGCTGGAGCACATCGACAAGGCGATTGGGATCGACCAGTCGCCGATCGGGCGCACGCCGCGCTCCAACCCCGCGACCTACACGGGGCTGTTCACGATGATCCGCGATGTCTTCGCGTCGACAAACGAGGCGAAGATGCGCGGCTTCAATCAGGGGCGGTTCTCCTTCAACGTCAAGGGCGGCCGCTGTGAGGCCTGTCAGGGCGACGGCATCATCAAGATCGAGATGCACTTCCTGCCCGACATTTTTGTGCCCTGCGAGGTCTGTAAGGGCAAGCGGTACAACCGCGAGACGCTGGAAGTGAAATTCAAGGGCAAAAACATCCACGAAGTATTGGAGATGACGGTCGACGAGGCGCTGGTCTACTTCGAGAACCAGCCTAAGCTGTACAACAAGCTCAAGACCTTGAGCGAAGTCGGGTTGGGCTACGTCAAGCTGGGGCAGTCGTCGACGACGCTGTCGGGCGGTGAGGCGCAGCGCGTCAAATTGTCGCTGGAGCTGTCCAAGCGCAGCACCGGAAAGACCGTCTATGTGCTGGACGAGCCGACGACGGGCCTGCACACCGCCGACGTGCACAAGCTGATCAAGGTGCTGCAAAAGCTGGTGGACGCCGGCAACACGGTCGTGATCATCGAGCACAACCTCGACATCATCAAGACCGCCGACCACATCATCGATCTCGGGCCGGAGGGCGGTGTGCGCGGCGGATATGTCATCGCGACCGGTACGCCGGAGGAACTCGCCGCCTGCCCGGAATCCTACACCGGCCAGTTCCTGAAAAAAGTGCTGGAAAAATAAAGCGGGTAAATCGTGTCGTTGAATCACACTGCCGCAGATGG
>JAVBVJ010000119.1:0-15169 GCA_031554355.1 Oscillospiraceae bacterium | reverse complement strand
ATGGATCATCTGCTATAGGGGGTTGTATGAAGATTCAAGTGATTGTATTTACCCACGCGGGGCTGGCGGACGGGTTTGTCGACGCGCTCGAGATGATTATGGGGCGGCAGGAGCAGGTGCAGGCGTTCGGCTTTGTGCCGGGCGACGACATGATGGCGCGCGCGGCGGACATCGAGGCGGCCATCCAGGCGCGGACCGCCGACTGCACCGTCGTGCTGACCGATCTCGCGGGGGCGACGCCGACCAACGCGGCGCTGCTGGCGATCTCGGCCTGCGACCGCGCCGCCGTCATCACCGGCGTCAATCTGCTGATGCTGATTCAGGCGGCGGAGCTGAACGGGGAACCGGTTACCGAGACGGAGCTGTATGCCGCGGTCGCGAAAGCGGGCGGCGACGGCATCCGGTTGATCACAAAAGAGATGGTGCTGAAAGGGGAGTGAGCAACAGATGATTCGACTGGTGCGGTGTGACGACCGCATGATTCACGGGCAGTGCATCGTCCGGGTGCTGGGGGATTTCGGCATCCAGCAGATTGTCGGCGTCGACGATTTCACGGCGTCCAATGTCGTGCTCAAGAATATCTACCAGCTCGCGGTTCCGCCCGGCGTCCAAAGCGACGTGCTGACAACGGCGGACGCGGTGGCGGCGCTGCCCGAACACAGCGCGAGCGGCGCGACCACGCTGGTGCTTGTCAAGAACCCCGAGACGGCGCTTGCGCTGTTCCGGGGATGTCCCGCCCTGCCGAAGGAGCTGAACATCGGGCCGATGAGCAGCCGGAAGGACACGACCAAGGTGACGCTCTACGCCTACCTGACCGCGGGCGAGATCGCCGCGCTCGACGAGATGACGGCGATGGGCGTCCGCGTCTACTTCAATCAGCTGCTTGAACAGCGGACGGAGGAATGGCCCGCCCTGCGCGCATCCCTCGGTATAACATGAAAACTATTTGGAGGAGAAGACTGTGACACTGGTACAATGCTTGATTATAGCGGCGCTCGGATACGCGTCCTCGATCTACGCGCCGTGGCTGGCGCTCGGCGGCTGGTATACGCTGGGGCGTCCGCTCATCGCGGGCCTTGCCTGCGGCATCATTCTCGGCGACATCCAGACCGGCATTATTCTCGGCTGCGCCGTCCAGACACTCTTTATCGGGCTGGTCACGCCGGGCGGCTCGATGCCCGCCGACGTCAACTTCGCGGCGTGGATCGGCATACCGCTGGCGATGGTCGCGGGCGGCGATTTCGGCAACTACTACGCGCTGACGCTGGCGGTGCCGCTCAGCTTTCTGGGCGTGCTGGCCGTGCTGCTCACGGTCACCATCAACAGCGTGTTCGTGCACCGGCAGGACCGCCTGATCGCGGACGGCAAACTGGAACAGGCGATCCGGATCCCGGTGGTGGGGCAGCTCACGAACTTTGTGGTGCGGTTTTTCCCGATCTTCCTGTGCACCTATTTCGGCGCGCCCTTCGCCGAGATGGTGTCCACCATGATCCCGATCGAGGTCGTCGGCATTCTGGCCGGATTCGGCAAGATTCTGCCGCTGATCGGGTTCGCGATTCTGCTGAAATACGTCTACAAAAAACCATTGGACATCATCTACTATCTGATCGGGTTCCTGATGGCGGCGACGCTGAAGCTGCCCATCGTGCCGGTGGTTATCGTCGCGGCGCTGTTCGCCTACTTCGACTTCAACTACAGCGGAAAGACCGAGCCGCTGGCGGCAGCGGCGGCGCCGGTCGACGAGCGCGCCGAGGTCAAGCGGCTGCTCTCGAAGAAGGACGTGTTCTCCTGTTACCGCAGTTGGCTGGTCTGGAACCTGTCGGTGCAGAACATGGAGCGCATGGAGGGGCCCGCGATCATTCGTATGCTGGGCGGCGTGAAGGATAAGTTGTATCCCGGCAACCGCGAAAAGCAAAAAGAATTGCTCGAGCGGCACGAGCCGTTTTTCAACACCGAGCCCTACGTCGGCTGTCTGGTGCCCGGCGTTGTGCTGGGCATGGAGGAGGAGAACGCCCGCAACGCGGACAGCGTTCCGGCCGAGATGCTGACCGGCGTTAAGACCGCCCTGATGGGCCCGTTCGCGGGTATCGGCGACTCGCTGTATGTCGGCACCCTGATTCCGATTCTGCTGTCGATTGCGCTCGGCATCTCGAGCCAGACGGGCAGCGTCCTCGGGCCGGTGTTCTACATCGTCGCGCATCTCGGCATCATGATTCCGGTGACCTGGCTGCTTTTCTACCGCGGCTACTCGATGGGTCTCGATTCGGCCCAGAGCATTCTGGCCAGCGGCATCAAAGATAAACTGACGCGCGTCATGAACATCGTCGGGCTCACGGTCGTCGGCGCGATCACCGCGCAGACCGTGGACATCCAGACCAGCTGGGTCATGCGGCAGGGCGAGGAGGTCTTCCTCGACATGAATCAGGCGATCAACAGCATCTTCCCCAACCTGATCACCTTGCTATTGGCGCTCGCGACCTTCTGGCTGATGACCAAAAAGAAAGTCAAGATGGGATGGATGTTCCTGATCTTCCTGGGGTTCGCGGTCGTGGCGCTGCTGACGGGTCTGATGACGGTCTGAGAAAGGGAAGCGATGCAAAACGTACTGGAACAACTGAAAAAAGGACTGATCGTCTCGTGCCAGGCGTCGCCGGGCTGGCCGTTCTTCGGCCCGGAGCACATCGCGCGTATGGCGATGGCCGCCGAGATGGGCGGCGCGTGCGGCATCCGCGCGTGCTGGAGCGACAACATTAAAGCCGTGAAGGCGGCGACCAGGCTGCCGGTGATCGGCGTCAACAAGGTGATCGGCGACCGCGTGCCGACCGCCGCCGATGTGATTATCACGCCGACCTTCGAGTCGGCCGCCGAGATCATCGAGGCGGGCTGCGACGTTCTCGGCATCGACTGCACCGCGCGCGGGCGCTCGTTCGACGACGTCGCCGCGCTGTTGGCGCGCATCCGGGCGGCCTACCCCGGGATCCCGATCATGGCCGATATCTCGACGGTGGAGGAGGGGCTGATGGCGGCCGGGTTCGGCGTCGACATCGTCTCGACCACGCTGTCGGGATACACCAACACCTCGCTCGGCATCCCGGAGGCGGCGTCGCGCGCGATGACAAAGTACCCCGAGGGGCAGGAGCCGCCCCCCGACTTCGAGCTGATTCTGGTGCTGCGCAACAAGATTTCGACCCTGATCAACGCCGAGGGGCGCTTCTGGGAGGTCGGACAGATGCAGCGCGCGTTTGCGATGGGTGCGGACATGGTCACGATCGGCACCGCCATCACCGCGCCGCAGCTGATCACGAAACGCTTTGCGCAGGCCATCGAGAGGTAGCGGCATGGAATCGCTGTGCATCACCGGCGCCGACATCGTGACACCGAAAGCTGTGCTGCGCGGCGGCACGGTGCGCGTTGAGAACGGCGTCATCACGGAAATTTCGGACACCCGGACGGGCGGCGGGGACGACACCGTCGTCGACGCCGCGGGAAAGATTTTGGTGCCCGGGCTGATCGATCTGCACAACCACGGGCGCATGGTCGCCGACGCGATGGACGCGACGCGCGCATCGCTCGCGGTCATCGCGAAAAACCAGCTGCGCCACGGCGTGACGGGTTTCCTGATCACGACGCGGGCCGCGCCGCTCGACAGGACGCTGCGCGTCATCGAGAACGCCGTCGCGTATATACGGGACCCGGAACCCGACGGCGCGACGCCGCTGGGTCTCTATCTGGAGGGTCCGTTCTTCGCCGACGCCAAAAAAGGCGCACAGCGCTTTGAGGACCGCGGCACCGTCGATCTCGGCGCGCTCGACCGGATGCTGGACGCGGGCGACGGGCTGATCCGGGTCGTGTCGCTGGCGCCGGAGCTTACCGGCGCGGCGGAGGCGATCCGCAGAATTATCGCGGCCGGTGCGGTCGCCGCGGCGGGACACACCGACTGCGACTACGAGAACGCGCTGACCGCGATAGAAGCGGGGATTCGGCTGGGCACCCACACCTTCAACGCGATGCGGCCGCTGACCCACCGCGACCCCTCGATTCTCGGCGCGTGCCTGACCGACCGCCGCGTCTTCTGCGAGGCGATCGTCGACGGCATCCATCTCCATCCCGCGACGGTCGCGCTGCTGCTCAAGATGAAGGGGCCGGATCGAATGATTCTGGTCTCGGATTCGGTCGCCGCGGCGGGAATTCCGGCGGGCACCTACGAGTACGGCGGGCGCAAGGTGGTGGTCAAAGACGGCGCGGTCCGGCTCGAGGACGGCACCTTGGCCGGCTCGACGCTCAGCCTCGACGCCGCGCTGCGCAATGTGATGCGCTTTACCGGTTGTTCGCTGCGCGGCGCTGTCCGCATGGCTGCGGCGACACCGGCGGCGCTGATCGGCTGCGGCGCGCACAAGGGGAGCGTCGCGGTCGGCATGGACGCCGATTTCGCGCTGCTGGACATAAAAAGGCAGGTGTCGTCCGTCTTCTTGGGCGGCAGAAAAGTATTCTGATATGAACGAACCGGCGGCGCCGGATGCGGCAAAACCGTTCGTAAAACAGGAGGATGCATGTTCCGTAAAGAGACAACCGTGACAAACCCGACCGGTCTGCACGCGCGGCCGGCGTCGGATTTCGTCAAACTGGCAAAAGAGTATCCCTGCGAGGTGACGCTCTGTAAAAGCGGCGGCGAGGCGATCAACGCCAAGTCCATCGTGCAGCTGCTGGTCGAGGGCATCCACGCCGGAACCGTCGTCGAGATTGCGGCGGACGGCGCGCAGGAGCAGCAGGCCGTCGAGGCGCTCGTCGCGCTGATCGAGAGCGGGTTCGGCGAGTGAGCGGCGGCGCACACATCCGGATTTTGGAACACAGACAGGAGGAGAATTCATGAAGAGACAGGTCACGACCGACCGCGCGCCGAAACCGGCGGGAGGCGGGTACTCGCAGGGGCTGGTGCTCGACGAGAAGCGCATGTACGTCGCGGGGCAGGGGCCGGTCGACGTGGCGACGAGGCAGAAACCCGCGGGCGTCGCGGCGCAGACCGCGCAGGTATTGGAGAACATCAAAACCATTCTCGAGGCCGGCGGCTTTGCGATGACCGACGTTGTCAAGTCGACGGTGCATCTGGCCGATATCGGAGATTTCGCGGTCTTCAACGAGGTTTATCTCCGCTATTTTACCGGGGTTCTGCCGGTGCGAACGACGGTGCAGAGCGGGCTGATGGACATCCTCGTCGAGATCGATGTCATCGCGGAAAAGTAAACAAACAGCGGCGATAAGGAGGAGGCAGATATGTTCGACACGAAGTATCAAACATTGTTTCTCGTAGGCTTTGTGGTCTACATCGCGGTTCTGATTCTGATCGGCTGGCTCGCCTCGCGCAAAAAGAATACGGGCGAAAACTTTCTGACCGGCGGCCGTCAGCTGCCGTTTGTGCTGACGTTCGCAACGATCGGCGCGACGCTGGTCGGCACCAATTCCTCGATCGGCGTCATCTCGAACGCGTTCCGGCAGGGCTTCACGGTCATGGTTTTTGTGCTGGGCTCGCTGGTCGGTCTGCTCGTCATGCGGATCTTCACGGGCGCCCGCGACAAAAACTTCCTGACGATGTCGGAGGAGGCCCAGTACTATTTCGGCGGCAAAAAGATCATCCGCTACGTCATGGGCTTCGTCATGCTGCTGGTCGAGATCGCGTGGCTCGGCAATCACATCAACGGCGGCGCGACCTATCTTGCGTATATCACCGGCATGGACTTCATGCTGGCGAAACTGATTACGGCATTGGCGTTCGGTATCTACGTGTTTATCGGCGGCTATCTCGCCGTCGTCTGGACCGACCTCATCCAATTTGTGCTGCTGCTGTCGGGCTTTGCGATCATCGCGGTCGCGGCGGTGCCGATGGCCGGCGGCATGGGCGCGATCACCGAGGCTTTTGCTGCCCGCAGCGCGGCCGCGGCGCAGTCCGCGACCCCGTCGGTCGGGCCCTCGGCGCTGGTACAGGTATTGGCGCTCACGGCGGCGACGACGATGAGTATCATCGGCACCCCGACGCACCGCACCCGCATCTACACCGCGAAGACCTCCAAAACCGCCGCGCGCGCGTTTACGACAAACGCGATCATGCTGACGGTGTACGGGATTCTGCCGGTGCTGATCGGCATGGCGGCCTACACCATCGCCGCGCGCGAGAACGCAACCGCGGTGCTCGAGCGGCCCGACTTCGCGTTCGCGTACATGGCGACCACGGTTTTGGGTCCGGTGTTCGGGCTGTTCCTGCTGATCGCGGGGCTGTCGGCGACGCTGTCGTCGGCGGACTCCGACGCCATCTCGGGGGTGACGATTCTGCTGACCGACATCTACCCGACCGTCACGAAGAAGCGCATCGCCGAGAAAGATTACGTCAAATACTCCCGCATCTCGCTGGTCATTTTCCTCGCGCTGAGCTTCCTGATGACGCTGCTCGCCGACAACATCATCTCATACATTACAAAGGTCATCGGCGCGCTGATTCCGGGCATCGCGGTTACGATGTTGCTCGGCCGCTTGATGAAGCGGGCGACCTGGCAGGGCGGTCTCGCGGCGATTTTGTCGGGCACCGTTCTCGGGTTCCTGTATCTCTTTATCGCGCCATTGCAGACGATGATCGATCAGGTCATCGGCGGCCCGGCGATTCCGGTCACGATCGTGTCGCTGGTGTTCGGCGTCGTGGTCAGTCTGGTGACGCCGCGCAACACCGTCTCGAACGATGAGGCGCTGGCCGCGGTCTTTGCGGGCAGGGAAGCAAAATAGACAGGCGGCAGCGGTCTCCGCTGCCGTTTTCGTCACAAAAGGAAACGCTATGAAAACAAAAATTATCCACGCGACGGTGGTCGACGGCAGCGGCGGCGACGCCTATACCGGCGAGCTGCTGTTCGAGGGCGGCAGCATCACGGCGGTCGCGCCGCAGGTGCCGGGCGACGCCGACATCGTGATCGACGCGGCGGGGCGTGTGCTCTGCCCCGGCTTTGTCGACATGCACCGCCACATCGACGCCGCCGTCTTCCGGCCCGGGTTCGGCGAGGCCGAGCTGTGTCAGGGCATCACCTCGACGGTGGGCGGCAACTGCGGCATCACATTGGTGCCCTGCAAGAACGAGATCCGCGGCGTATTGTACAGCGTGGCGGGCGCGTGCGTCGGCAAGGTGCCGCTCGGGGACACCGTCAGCAGCTTCGGCGACTACATGGACACGCTTGCGCGGCAGACGCTGCCAATCAACGTCGGCGTCTTTACGGGCACATTGACGACGCGCGCCTACGTCAAGGGATTCGCGACGACGCCCTACACCGACGACGAGATGGCGCTCACGCAGCGGCTGCTGACCGAGGCGCTCGAGGGTGGCGCGCTGGGGCTCTCGATGGGCATCATGTTCGCGCCCGAGTGTTTCGGCACCGTCGACGAGTTTGTCCGCATGGCCGCGCCGCTGCGCGGAACCGGGAAGCCGCTTGCGATCCACATGCGCGGCGAGGGCAACAGCATGGTGCCGTCGGTGCGGGAGGTATTGGAGATCGGGCGGCGCGCGGACGTTCCCGTCCACATCAGCCACTTCAAGTCGGCGGGCGCGGCGAACTGGCGGAAAGATGTGCCGGAGGCCATCGAACTCATCGAGGCGGCGCGCGCCACGCAGGACATCACGCTCGACTTTTACCCCTACGAGGGCAGCTCGACCTCAGTGCTGACGCTGTTGCCTCCGGCGTGGCTGGGCGGAAACTGGCCCGCTGCGATTCAGACACTGGCGACCCGAGCGGGTGTCGACGCGCTGAAAAAAGCGTTGAAGATCGACTACGACGGCTGGGACAACTTCGTCAAGACGCTGGGCTGGGACCGCATCGTGATCAGCGCGCTCAAAAAGCACCCCGAGTGCGCGGGCAGCTCGGTCGCGGAACTCGCCGGCAGCGGGGATCCCATGGAATTCGCCGCGCAGCTCATCCTCGAGGAGGCGGGCGAGATCGCCATCATCGTGCGCAGCATGTGTCAGGACGACATCGACACGATCGCGCGGCTGTCCTACGCCAGCGTCATTTCGGACGCATTGTACGCCGACACCGACCGGCCGCATCCGCGCCTCTACGGCAGCTTCCCGAAAATCATTCGGGAGTATGTCGGCGAGCGCGGTGTATTGACGCTCGGGGAGGCCGTACACAAGATGACGGCGCTGCCCGCCCGGCGCATGGGGCTGAAAAACAAAGGGGAACTGCGCGCCGGATTCGACGCCGACCTGCTGCTCTTCGACCCGAGCGTCTTTCGCGACAACGCGACGTTCGAGAACCCCGTGCATCTCGCGACGGGGCTGGACTACGCGATTCTTGGCGGCGTGACGGCGCTGCGCGACGGTGTGCCGGAACAGAGTGGCCTCGGCGTCGTGTTGCGTGGATAGCGCGTAGCGGCAGCGCTTTTGTCGGCGCGATAGGAGGGACCCCCGAAAAAGTATTAATTTAGATTTGGGCCGCTTGCTGGTACACTGAAAATGCAAAAACGACTCAAAATTCGGAGGTGCTTATGTTTGTCGACAAGCAACGGGTATTGTACGATGCCCCCGCAGCCCTGAACAGACCCGATCAGCCGTGGGTTGTCACGGTGGAGGGCGAAAACATCGTCGCGCGCTGGAAGTGGATGGACGCCGTGTTCTTTGCGCCGAACGAGATCACCGACGCGACGAAGGCGTATTCTTTCGTGGTCACCTTAAAGGACAACGGCAAGTGGAAGGAACAGGACATCACGATGCAGACCTCGAAAAGCGTCGGGTTCGAGGGCGGAACGCTGAAGATCGGCGGCGCGAAGCAGGCGTTCTCCGGGCACTCGACCCAGAAATCCTTTGAGGTCGGACTCGGCAAAAACAAGCAGGACGGCAATGTCGGGCTGCTGGCATTCAAGTTCGACACGCAGTATGTCAAGGAGCCGATCCGCGCCTATTTGACCAACTGCGGCTGGAAAAAAGGCGGCCTGTTCGGATAGAACAGCAAAGCACCCGACAGTTCCCGCCAGGTGTGGTCAAATCCATATACCGCGCTGTTTTGTGAGTTTTATGACAGATTCGGGCGGCGCGCCACACATCAAAAGAACCCCGCCGACGCGCAGTCGGCGGGGTTCGCTGTTGTTTCGGTTAATAGCTCTCGGACAGAATTTCGAAGTAGTCCTTCGGGTGGGCGCAGACGGGGCAGAGATTGGGGGCCGCCTCGCCGACGTGGATGTGGCCGCAGTTGCCGCACTTCCACACGACCACGCCGTCTTTTTTGAAGACGATGCCGTCCTCGATGTTCTTCATCAGCGTGAGGTAGCGCTCCTCGTGGTGTTTCTCGACGGCGCCGACGCCCTCGAACAGGCGGGCGATCTCCTCAAAGCCCTCCTCGCGCGCCTCTTTGGCGAACGTCGCGTACATGTCGGTCCACTCGTAGTTCTCGCCCGCCGCCGCGGCCTTCAGGTTTTCGGCGGTCGTGCCGATGCCCTTTAAGAGCTTGAACCAGATCTTCGCATGCTCGCGCTCGTTGCCCGCGGTCTCGAGAAAGATGTTCTGGATCTGGATGAAGCCGTCTTTCTTTGCCTGTCCGGCGAAGTAGGTATATTTGTTGGTCGCCTGGCTCTCGCCCGCGAAAGCGGCCATCAAATTCTTTTCGGTTTTAGTGCCTTTAATGTCTGCCATGTTGTAACCCTCCATTTATCAGTGTAACTCAATTATATCGAGTACTTGTGACTAATTCAATCATTCTTTCGCGGTTTTTGTCAGTTGCGGAAGCAACTCGCACATCAGCACGGCGCACAGCACCAGAAAACAGCCGAGCAGCTGGATCCAGCCCAGTTTTTCGCCGAGCAGCACAAAGCCGAACAGGGCGGCGAACACCGATTCGAGGCTCATGATCAACGTCGCGATGATGGCGTCGACGTGTTTGACGCAGATGACCTGCGCGGTGAACGCGACGCCGACCGACAGGATGCCGCAGTACAGAATCGGGCCGAGGGCGGCGTAGATCGACGGCAGCGTCGGGTGCTCGACGACGAACATCGGGATAGCGCTGAGCGCGGCGCAGACGGCGAACTCGATCACCGCCAGCTTGATGGGGTTGAGGTTGGCACCGAAGCGTTCGAGGCACAGGATCTGAACCGCCCAGAAGATGGCGCCGACGAAGACGAGGCCGTTGCCGAGCATCGCGTTGCTGCCCTCTGCAGACGAAGCCGAGGAACTGAGCAAAAAGGTGCCGGCCATGGCGACCACGACGGCCAGCCACACGATTTTCTTAATTTTGCGGCGGTAGGCAAGCCACGCGAAGAACGGCACCATTATCATGTAGAGCGCCGTGATGAATCCGGCCTTGCCCGCCGTCGTGTACTGGATGCCGAACTGTTGGAACGTGACGCCGCCGAACAGCGCCGCGCCGCAAACCAGCCCGCCGATCAGATAGTCCTTCAGCGGCGCGTCGGTCGCGGGGTCGGGCCGCGTCGGTTTCAGGGACAGCAGCGGCGAAACGACCAGAGAACCAATCAAAAAGCGCAAGCAGCCGAGCGTAAACGGGCCGATGTGATCCATCGCCAACCCTTGGAATACGAACGCCGCACCCCAAAGCATGGTGCCGACGACCATCATGACGGTAGACCAGAGTTTTTTATTCATAAGACCTCATTTATCGGGGATTCTTTAAAACGCGAAGCGGTGTCCGGACAGCCCATAGACCGCCAGTGCCAGACCTGCTAAATATAGCAAAGTGACGGGCAGCCCCTTAAAGGCATTCGGGACGTTACCGGTGCGAAACTTGTGTTGGCCGACGGTGACCATCAGGGTGGCCAGCACGAACCCGACGCCGGAACCCAACCCGAAAGCGACGGTGTTCAGCAGCGAAAACTGGCTTGTTGTCGCGATCAGCAGCGTGCCGATGACGGTACAGTTGAACGTTGCAGCCGGCAGTGCTTCGAGCGAGGGGCTGTAATATTTGTTGGGCGCAAACTGGACTACGGCGAAAAAGACAATCCAAAAGGACACGGCCATGCACACGATCATCGCCAGCGGGCGCAGATAGGCGGAGAAGGGGAACCCGTTGAACCAGAACCGGTTGAGCAGGTAGTTCAGCACACCGCTTCGAATGTTGACGGCGCACAGCAGGATGCCGAAGATAACGGTGTTGGTCGTGTCGTCCATCAGCGACAGCATGCGGCTGACGTTGAGCGCGCGGGCGAACACCGAGTTTTGGATGGTAACAGCGACGAGTGCGAGCGTGAAGAAGACCAGCAATGTGTGGGTAAACAGGCTAATCATTGGACGAGTCACCTCCCACCTGAATGCGCTTGTAGGTGCTGCCAATCCACTGTACAAACGCGCACAGCAGCGCGACGAGCATAAATCCGCCGACAACGGTCTCGGCGATGACCAGCGGCCCTTTTTCCAGAATCGGGTAGGCCCAGAGCGTACCGTAAGCGCAAAAGTCGCGGATAGCGCCGACCGGAAGCAGAACGATAATGCCGCCCAAAGCGGTGAAGAAACCGTTGCGCAGCGCGGCGGTTGGATGCTCGGGCAGATGAATCTCGGCGCGGGACAGCACGATGCCGTCCACCACCATCAGCGGCACAAATCCTCCGGCCAGCGCAAGATCCTTGCCGAATAGATAGTTGAGCAGCAGCAGCACCGGAATATAGATTACAGAGGAGATGAGCGCGTAGATCATCATGCGCAGGTTGCGCGGAACGCCGTGGATCAAGCTGCCCAGTACGCGGGTCAGCACCACCAGCAGCAGCATCTCTACCGCGAGAACCGCCGAAACCTTCAGCGACACGGCGGCAGCGATGACCGGCGTCAGTGCAAGCCCCTGCATCAGAATGGGATTGTTGAAGAAGACCAAGTTCCGCTTCATTTTTTCGTCGAGCGTAAAGGAGAAACCGGGTTTTTGTTTCATGTGCGTACCCTCCTTTTCGGCGCGGCGCGGTTAAACAAGCGGTCGAAATACGCGGCCAGCGGATTGATCAGCAGCGCCGCAAAACAGACGCCCATCTCGTAGACCCCGAAGTAGCGGAAAATCATGGTGCCGATTCCGAACAAAACTCCGAACAGCAGCCGTGCGTTGGTGTTGTTCGGCGCGATGGTCGGCTCGGCGACGATAAAGACGGAGGAAAAAACGATTGCGCCCGAGAGCATCTCGTACATCACCGAATCCAGCGCGCCGGCTTGAATGCGCGGGAACAGCATCGCCCAGAGCGCGCAGGTGGCCAAAAACGCGACCGGAATATGCCATGTCGTCGATTTGTGTGCAATCAGCAGCACCAGGAAGGACAGGCAGATGATGCAGAATGTGGTTCCCACCGGGCCGGGATAGTTGCCGATCAACAGGTCGAGCGAATCGATAGCGGGGATACCGCCGTGCTTCAGCGTGCTGGCGACGCCCTCGTGCAGCGTCGCGGTTGACATGATGCCAAGCCCCAAATTTTCGAAGGAGTGCGGGTAGCTGTACACGTTTTGTGTCCAGCAGACCGAGACGAAACAGAAACCGAACGCCGAGGGGTGGAACGGGTAGGCGTTGTAACCGCCAAACGCATGTTTGCCCAACAAAACCGTGATGCTGACGCCGATAATCACGACGTAATACGGAACCGACGCGGGCAGCATCATCGTAAAGATGATGGCGAACATCAGGCTGGACAGGTCGCTTGGCTGATAGCGTGTGCGGCGCAGCAGGTTGGCCAGCAGGTCGCAGATAAACGCGACAAAAACCGACAGTACGACGAGCAGCACGGGCCGCAGACCGTAGAGATACCAAGCCATGGCGATCAGCGGCACCATGCAGAACAGATAGTCCCTGCACGGTCGATATGAGCTGTGCAGTTCGCGGGGTTGTTGACTCATAAAAGCTCCTATGCGCGGTCGCCGCGCAGAAAATCCATAGCCCGTTTTCGGTCGGGCGCGGAAAAGATGTAGGTTCCGGAGACCAGTACGTCCGCACCGGCTTCGTGCAGCAGCACCGCGGTCCGGTCGTCGACGCCGCCGTCGACCTCAATCAGCAGGTCGGGATTGCAGGTCTTTGCAAGCGCGCGGATCTCGCGGATACGCGCACAGGATTCCGGTATAAATGCCTGCCCGCCGAATCCGGGTTCGACCGACATCACCAGCACCAGATCCAGCTGCGCGAGATAAGGCTCCAACATCGCGACCGGTGTCTTTGGTTTTAAGGACAGCCCGGCCATCAGACCGAGATCTTTAATAGCGCGGATCGTCTTGTTCGGGTCGCCCTCGGCCTCCACGTGGAAGGTGATGGCGTTTGCGCCGGCTTTTGCAAACCGCTCGACGTAGGCCGCCGGGTCGGTGATCATCAGATGGACATCATAAAACGCGGGCACCGCCTTGACGATACTTGCGAACACGGGCACGCCGATTGAGAGGTTCGGCACAAAGTGGCCGTCCATCACATCGATGTGCAGCCAGTCGGCGCCGCTGCGCAACACGTCGCCGCACTCGTCGCCGAGCCGCGCGAAGTCAGCGGACAATAAAGAGGGGGCAATTTTTATCATAGAAACCTTCTTTACGGTTTTTCCGGAATCTATATTATACTAAAACCGCTCTGCAAAATCAAACGATGGATTCCGCAGAGCGATCTTTATATCAAAAAGCAGCTATTTCTCGCTGCCCCGCCGGAACCAAGGATTCTTGTTCGGTTTGGGGCGCACCACGGGTTTCGCCGCCGGTTTCGCGGCGCTGGGTTTCGCTTTCGGTTCCTTCTTCTCCGGCACACCGGCTTTTAGCAGCAGCCGAAGCTCGGTCCACTGCCCGTTCTCGCTGCTGATCGCGATCTCTCCGCCCATTTTCAGCGCCAGCGATTTTGAGATAAACAAACCGAGACCGGTTCCGGTTTTGTCCAACCCGCGCGACTTGTCGCCTTTATAAAAGCGGTCGAACACAAAGGGAATTTCCTCGGGTGGGAGTCCGGCGCCGGTGTTGCGCACCAGGATCGTCGCCAGACCGTTTTTCGTCTCGGTGCGTACCGTGATCATGCCGCCGTCATCCGTGAACTTGATAGCGTTGTCGACGAGGTTGTAGACAATCTGGTGCACCATGTCTTTGTCGCACAGCGCGTAGCACGGCGTGTGTTCGAGGTCGTTGACCTGGATATGTTTGCTGTGGATGCGCTGCTCCTGGTTGAGCAGGACGGGCAGAATGACGTCCCACACGTTGAAATTGATGAGTTCGGCGTTGTAGACGCCCTCGTCGATGCGGCTGATGTAGAGCAGCGACGTTGTCAGACGGGACAGCCGCTTGACCTCCTCGCTGACAATCGCGAGGTAGTCGTCGGTCTTTTCTTTCGGGATGGTGTTGTCCAAAATGCCGTCGATATAGCCGCCGATGGTTGTCATCGGCGTGCGCAGCTCGTGCGATACATTGGAGACAAAGCTTCGCCGCTGGTTCTCGTACTCGGTGATGGAATCGGCCATCGTGTTGAAGGAGGCGGAGAGTTTCGCGATCTCGTCGTTGCCGGTGACGGTGACGCGGGCGTTAAAGTCGCCGGAACCGAAGCGCCGCGCCGCGTTGGAGATATCTGAAAGCGGCGCAATCAGGCTGCGCGTCGCGTAGTAGATGATTACGGTTGCCACCAACAGCATGGCGGCAGACGAGATCAAAAAGGTGAATAGCATATCTAATAGATAATTGTAAAGCGGCGCGATCGGCATCATGACAAAAGCAAACCCGACCAGCGCGTCGTAATGCATCACCGGCAGGCCATATACAAAGTTGCCCTGCTGGCGGAACATGCCGTCGAAATATCCGGCCGCGGAGTAACTGCCGCGCCGAATCGCGATGTTCAGGATGTTTTGGCTGAGGTTGGTGGTGTGGACGCAGTCCTTACCTTCGGTGCAGTACAATACGCTGCCGTCGGGTTCGGTCAGCAAAATCGTCACCTTTGCGGCGTCGTGCAGCGACATCAGCGCATCGGTCGCGTACTCGTGGTCAAGAATTGTATCGCGGGCGAAGTCGTCGTTCATGTCGTTGTGGATGATCTCCATCACACGCGCCGCCGTGTTTTGAAGCAGCGTCTCGCGTTCGTTCGAATAGTTGTTGGCAGAAAAATACAGGAAAGCAAGCCCGAGCAGCAGCGTGCAGCTGATCAGCATGGATGCAAAAGTAACGATATACCGTTTGAACAAGCCTTCCCGCATGAAATATCCGCCTAAAACCTGTTGTTTA
>JAVBVJ010000116.1:0-10852 GCA_031554355.1 Oscillospiraceae bacterium | reverse complement strand
GAGCCGGATGATGTTCTCGCGCACACCCTGGCAACGCTGTTTTGGAAGTGTCTCGGATAGCACAAATAGGCGGAGCTTGTTGTAGCACCGACACCCCCGAAACCAAGTAAAAAAGAAACCCAATCGCAGTGCGATTGGGTTTCTTTTTTACCGAAAATCACTCGCTAGACGAGTGGTTCCATAAAAGGCTTCTGCCGATGATGATGTCCTTAATTGCCCAAACAAGAAGTGGCGAGCAAAGAACAGAACGAGAAAGGGAAAGGAGAAAAGAATGCAAAATTCGAAAACAATACAATGCATTGAGAAGAATCCCTTGACCTACGCAAGCGAAAGTCCTGCATATACGTCACGAGAGGCGTGGCTAGTAACACAAGGCTACGCCCGCGTATACAAAACCCCCGGCCACGCCGGGGGATATTTATTGCGCGCAATAATAAAGTTTTTATCACAATTTAAGATAAAACGGCAATAAACAATTGTTTGCGCATATATGGTAGGAACATACATTTGCTGTGTGGGTCTAGTTGTTGTCAAAATGCCGTATTTCCGCTATAATATGGGTGCAAGTGGAGAAAAATGGGTTAAAAAGGTTAAGAAAAGTGAAATATTGACGAAATAACCTGTAGAATGACCCGAAACGACAGGAGGTGAAACTGCATGTTGACAGGTGAGTACAACCACAATATCGACGACAAGGGACGCATGAACTTTCCCTCCAAGCTCCGCGAGGAGCTCGGCGTGCAGTTTTACGTCACCAGCTGGTTCGACGACTGTCTTGCCGTTTTCTCCGAGGAGGAATTCCAGATTGTCCGCGACAAGATCGTGCAACAGAGCATGACCCGCTCCCGCGACATCCAGCGCTGGCTGGCGTCGAGCGCGACGACGGTGGAGCCGGACAAGCAGGGAAGAATCCTGATTCCGACCAAGCTGCGCGAGAAGGCCGGCATCGGAACCGAAGTGACCGTCATCGGCGTCTTCAACCGCGCCGAGATCTGGGACCGCAAGAAGTGGGCCGCGCAGAGCGAGACGATGGACGCGGAGGCCTTTGACCAAAAGATGTCGGAGCTTGAAATCTGATGGGCGCCGAGAGTTTCGCCCATATCCCTGTTCTGTTCGATGAATGCATCGACGGACTGCGCATCGACCCGAACGGCAGCTACCTCGACGGGACGGTCGGCGGCGGCGGCCACGCGGCCGGAATCGCTGCGCATTTGCACGGCGGGCGGCTGTACGCGGCCGACAAGGACCCCGAAGCGCTGGCAGCGGCGAAAGAGACCCTGAAAGCGTTTCCGTTTGTCACCTTCGCACAAGGAGATTACGCGCACGCAGCCGATCTGCTGGGGTTGCGACCCGAAAGCCTCGACGGCGTGTTACTGGATTTAGGCGTCTCCTCCTATCAGCTCGACAATGCGGACAGGGGATTCTCCTACCAGAAGAACGGTCTGCTGGACATGCGGATGGGAAACACCGGGCAGACCGCCGCGGATCTCGTCAACACGCTGGAATGGCAGCGGCTCGCGGATCTGTTCCGCGATTACGGCGAGGAAAGCAACGCGGCGCTCATCGCGAAGAAGATCGCGGCGCGCCGGACGGAAAAACCGATCACGACCACCGGCGAACTGAGCGAGATCATCATCAGCGCACTACCGCCAGCGGTGCGCAGAAAAGAAAAGAACCCCGCGAGAAAGGTCTTTCAGGCGCTGCGGATCGCCGTCAACAACGAACTGGATTCCGTAGAAAAAGGACTGGACAATCTCTTTGAGCTCCTGAAACCCGGCGGACGATTCTGCGTCATCACCTTTCACTCGATCGAAGATCGGATCGTCAAAAAGAAGTTCGCGGCCTACCAGCAGGGATGCACCTGCCCACCCGATTTCCCGATCTGTGTCTGCGGCAACAAACCCAGGGCCAAGGGCATCACCAAGAAACCGATTATCGCCGCCGAGACCGAGCAACAACAGAACAGAAGATCGAGAAGCGCCAAGCTGCGCATCCTCGAAAAACTGTAAAATCCACAAGATGTAGTGAAATACTTGAACAACTTGCACAAATGAGGTATAATAATGAGAACTTCATCCGAAGCCTACGATATGACACAGTTTGCCCCGGAACCCCGGCGGCAGGCGAGTGTTAAAGTTGTAAAGACAGAAAACAAGGCTGTTCAGCGAAAAAAGTCTTTCCGCGTGAAGTTTGTCCTCTATGTGCTGGTGCTCTCGCTGCTGATGGCGGGTACGGTGTACAGCAAAACCCAGCTGACCGAGACAAAGGCCAGAATCAACCGCGGATACGACACACTGACCGAGCTTGAGAACGACTCCGCCTACCTGAATTACCGACTTGAGAATCTTGTATCCTTGAAAAATGCCGAAGATTACGCCGTGATGGAGCTTGGCTTTACGAAATTGAACAGCAGCCAGGTAAAATATGTCAACGTACATAACAGCAACGCGATCGAAACCCATCAGGGCGACCCCGGAATCGTCGATACTCTGAGCGGAATGTTTCATTCAGTAATGGAATTCTTCGGTGGATAATACAATATATTAATATCCTGCCCTGACTGGGGGTTCCATGAAGAAGAGTAAATCCGAAAAAAGGCTTGTAACCCGAAGTATAAAGACACGAATGTTAATTACCGTAGGCGTCATCGTCTGCGGTTTCTGTCTTGTTGTCATTAAATTGGTCTCGGTCTCGCTGATCCAGCACAACGAGCTGGCACGGGTCGCGATCCAGCAGCAGCTGCGCGATACGGTCATCGCGGCGCCGCGCGGCACCATCTACGACGCCAACATGAACGAGCTTGCGGTCAGCGCGCCGTGCTGGAAAGTGGCGCTGTCGCCGAAAGATCTGGAACCCGAGGATTACGAGAAGGTCGCGGATTTTTTAGCGCCGCTGCTCGAGGTGGACAAAGAGATCATTCTGGAAAAATGCCATGAAAATTCCTATTATTCCATCGTAAAACGCAAGGTCGACCGGGTAATAATAGAACAGATTGAGCAGTTTAAGATCGACAACGACATCATCGGCATCAATTTTCCGGTCGACTCCAAGCGCTACTACCCCTACGGTAACTTTTTGGCGCAGGTTCTGGGCTTTGTCGGGGACGACAATCAGGGGCTCTCAGGGCTGGAGTCCTACTACGAGAGCACGCTGAGCGGGACGCCGGGGCGCTCCGTGACCGCCAAAAACGCGGTAGGCAGCGATCTGTACTACGACTACGAGACCGTGTACGAGGCGATTCCGGGCAACAGTCTGGTATTGACGATCGACGATGTCATCCAGTTTTATCTGGAAAAGCATCTGGCGAGCGCCGTGAAGGAGCACAACATCGGCAACCGCGCCTGCGGCATCGTGATGAACGTCAAGACCGGCGAGATTCTCGGCATGGCGACCAAGGGGGATTTCGACCCCAACAACCCGTTCTACATCTACGACGACGAGGAGCGCGCGCGGCTGGAGGCGATCACCGACCGCGACGAGTACCTGAGCGAGCTTGAGATCGCGCGTCAGCTGCAGTGGCGCAACAAGGCGGTCGCCGACCTGTACGAGCCGGGATCGGTGTTTAAGGTCGTCACGGCGTCGACGGCGCTCGAGACCGGCGCCTGCGGGCTGAACGATACCTTCTACTGCGGCGGCAGTTTTCAGGTTATTCCGAGTGTCCGCATGAACTGCGCGAACGGCAACGGACACGGATCGGAGACGTTTGTGCAGGCGGTTATCAATTCCTGCAACCCCGCGTTTATCCAGATCGGACAGCGGATCGGCGCGAAGGATTTTTATAAATACTGCAAGGCGTTCGGACTGGACGAAAAGACCGGGATCGACATTCCCGGCGAGGCCCAGAGCGATATCTACGACGACACGATGTCGATCGTCAGCCTCGCGAGCTGCTCGTTCGGGCAGTCCAACGCCATCACCCCGATCCAGATGATCACGGCGGTCAGCGCGGCGGTCAACGGCGGCTATCTGGTGCAGCCGCATGTGGTCAAACAGATCGTCGACGCCGACCAGAATATCGTTCAGAACTTCGATTACGCGCCCAAGCGGCAGGTCATCAGCAAAGAGACCTCCGAGCTGATGTGCGAGATTCTGGAACAGGTCGTCATGAACGCGAACGGCAGAAATGCCTATGTCGCCGGATTCCGCATCGGCGGCAAGAGCGGTACCTCCCAGAAGCTGACCAAAGGAAACGACTTCTACATCGCCTCTTTCTGCGCGATCGCGCCTGCCGACGACCCCGAGATCGCCGTCCTGATTATGCTCGATGAACCGCACAGCAGCGTGTCGATCTACGGTGGCGTTCTGGCGGCGCCGGTGGTCGCCGCGATCATGTCCGAGGTATTGCCCTATATCGGCGTCGATCCGGTTTACAGCGGCGACGAGCTGGAGCGCATGGATATCCCGACCCCGCACATCCTCGACTACTCGCTGACCAACGCGTATGCCGCGCTGCAAAAAGTGGGACTGCGTTACCAGATTATCGGCGACGGCACCACGGTGGTCGACCAATTCCCGAAGGCGGGGCAGTCTATTCCGCGGGGTTCCTCCGTAATCATATATACAGAAGAAGTCGAAAGGCGCATGGCTGTCGTGCCCGATGTATCAAACCTGTCGCTGTCCGCAGCGCGGTCGGCGCTGCAGGCGGTGGGGCTGAACATTCGCACCTCCGGCGCGACGTCGTCGGGGTCGACCGCGATCGGCCAGAGCGTTGTCGCCGGGCAATCCGTCCCGGTCGGCTCGGTCGTCGAGGTCGAGTTCATCAGCAATGCGATCAACGATTAAGCGTGGAGCAGACAATGAAAACACTGGTCAGTCTACTGAAAGAGGTTGAGTATTCCGGAACCGCGCCGCTGGACGCCGAGGTCACCATGGTGGTCATGGACTCGCGCAAGGTCACAGTCGGTTCCGTCTTTGTCTGCGTAAAAGGCAAGCATTTCGACGGACACGACGCCGCCGAAAAGGCGCTGGAACAAGGCGCCGTGGCCGTGATCACCGCGCGAAAACTGGGATTGTCCGCCGAACTGACGGTGGCGGATACGCGGGCGGTCTACGCGAAACTGTGCCAGAACTTTTTCGACAACCCGCAGAAACGCCTGACACTGATTGCGGTGACCGGAACGAACGGCAAGACGACGGTCTCCAGCGTCATCAAACAAGCGCTGTGCTCGATGGACATCATGACGGGGCTGATCGGCACCATCCGCTGCGAGATCGGCGACACGATTCTGCCCGCCAAGTTCACGACGCCCGAATCGTGGGACACCTGCGCGCTGTTTTCGCGGATGCTGGCCGCGGGCTGCACCCATGTCGTCATGGAGGCCTCCTCGCAGGCGCTTGACCAGGGGCGGTTGATTGGGTTAAACTTTGCTTGTTCCGTTTTTACGAATTTGACGCAGGATCACCTCGACTGGCACGGGACGATGGAGAACTACTATCAAGCGAAAAAGAGCCTGTTCGCGCAGTCGAAACACGCCGTCATCAACATCGACGACCCGTATGGCAGACGCCTCGCGGAGGAACTGGAGGGGCAAAAGACCACCATCTCCGCCGAGAGCGACAGCGCCGACTTCACGGCAAAATCAATCGAGTACGCGATCACCGGCGTGCGGTTCGCCGTCAACGGGATCGGGTACCTCAAACGGCTCACGTTCGCAATGCCGGGGCTGTATTCCGTCAACAACGCGATGTGCGCCGTCTGCGCGCTGTTTGCGCTCGACATCGACAAGGACCGCGCCTGCGACGCCATCTCCAAGACCAAGGGCGTGAAGGGGCGCTGCGAGGTGCTGTACAGCGGCGATTTCACGGTGATCTGCGATTTTGCGCACACCGGCGACGGACTGCAGCAGCTGCTGTCGAGCCTGAAGCCGTTTGTGCAGGGGCGGCTGGTTGTATTGTTCGGTTGCGCGGGCGACCGCGATCCCAAAAAGCGGCCGGCGATGGCCGAGGCGGTGTGCCGCTACGCCGATTTTATCATCCTGAGTTCGGATAACCCCCGAACCGAGGACCCGATGAAGATCATCGATGAGGTCGCGCCGCATATCCAGAAAAACAACGTCGCGTACACCGCGATTCCCGACCGCTTTTACGCGATTCAATGGGCCATCAAAAACAGCAGACCCGACGACGTATTGGTGCTGTGCGGCAAAGGACACGAGGACTATCAGGTCATCGACGGCTGCACTATCTATCTGGACGAACACCAGATCGTTGCGGAGATGACAAAGGATCTGTAGGATACAGAAAGGAAGTGCAGCCATGATACCCACACGGTTGGGCGACTTGCTGAAAGGGGTTTCCTTCACGAAAAACCCGAATTTAATGATCCGTTCGGTCGTGACCGACTCGCGCCTTGCGACACCGGGCAGCGTGTTTGTGGCGATCGTCGGCGACCGGCTGGACGGCAACGACTACGCGCAGGACGCGGTGGCGCGCGGCGCGGAGGCCGTCGTCGTCAGCCGCAACGTCTCGGTGACCCGCGGCGAACAGATACTGGCGCGGAACACCAAGGACGCCTACATCGAGATGGCGGGGAACTACCGCCGCCAGTTCGGCCCGAAGATCGCCGGGGTGACCGGCAGCGTCGGTAAAACGACCACAAAAGAGATGATCGCGGTTATCTTTGAGAGCTTCGGCCCGACATTAAAGAATAAAGGCAACAAAAACAACGAGATCGGCCTGCCCGAGACACTGTTTGAGATGGATTCCGCGACCGAACTCGCCGTGCTCGAGATGGGCATGAGCGCGCTGGGCGACATCCACAAACTCACGGTCGCGGCGCAGCCCTCCGCGGCGATCATTACCGGCATCGGCATCTCTCACATTGAGGCGCTCGGCAGCAAAGAGAACATTCTGAAAGCGAAACTCGAGATCATCGACGGCATGCCGCCCGACGGGATTCTGGTTATGAACGGGGACGACGACCTGCTGATGTCCGCGCGCATAGACATCCCGCTGACCACCGCGACGTTCGGCATCCGCACGGCCGACAGCGATGTCACGGCGCTGAACATCATGATCCGCGAGACGACGACGGAGTTCACGCTGAAAGACCGCCTGAACGGCTCCTTCGAGGCGCTGCTGCCCTGTATCGGCAACCACAACATTCTGGACGCGCTGGCGGCCTACACCGTCGCGACCCGCATGGGGCTGGATCCGGCGCGCTGCGTCGCGGCGCTCAAGGACTATGTGCCCGCAGGTATGCGCCAGCGTTTCATCGACTTCAACGGCATCACGGTGATCGAGGACTGCTACAACGCCAATCCCGACTCGATGAAAGCGGCGCTGACGACGCTATCGAAGCTGCACAACAACGGGATCCGCATCGCCGTGCTCGGCGATATGCTGGAGCTCGGCGACTACACCTTCGACTCCCACCGCGATCTCGGCATCGAGGCGGCGCGGCTGGGCATCGACATATTGTTGTGCTACGGCGACAACATGGAGATCTGCGTCGAGGCGGCGAAGGCCGCGAAGATCACCAGCGCGGAGCATTTCAAAAGTAAAGAAAAAATGGTCGAGTACCTGAAAAACACCGTCCACAGCGGCGATGCGGTATTGTTTAAAGCCAGCAGAGCCATCGCGCTGGAAGAAGTGATCGAAGAATTTTATAAATGCGTGTAGTGCAAAAGAAAACGGAGCATCATCCATGGAAAGAACAGCGGTAATCGTCACAGCATTGGTTAGCCTCGGGGTGACCGGAGTCGTCGGATTCTGGTTTATTCCGTGGTTGAAAAAGCTAAAATATGGACAGACTATCAACACCATCGGCCCGAAGTGGCACCTGAACAAAGAGGGAACCCCCACGATCGGCGGTCTGATGTTTATTGTCGGCACGGTTGCGGGTCTGACCATCGGCTTTGTGACGCTGATTCTGGAGGCGCCGCAGTTTTTGAGCGAGCAGTACGCCACCGAGAATATCCGTCTTTTCGCGGGCGTCGGCATGGCGCTGGCGTTCGGCGCGGTCGGTTTTATCGACGACTACATGAAGGTCATCCACACCCGCAATTTGGGGTTGACGGCACGCTATAAAATCGTCATGCAGACCGTGATTACGGCGGCCTACCTCTTTGTGATGCACACCTACGGCGCGTGCAACACCGTCGTGACCATTCCGTTTCTCGGCTCCTACGATCTCGGTATCTGGTACTATCTGTTCTCGCTGATTCTGATCGTCGGCATGGTCAACGCGGTCAACCTGACCGACGGCATCGACGGACTCGCCACCTCGGTCACGTTTATCGTCAGTCTGGGCTTTATCGTGATCGCGGCGCTGTTCGGCTACATCGGAACCAGCTTGCTCGCGACGGCGGTCGCGGGAAGCTGCATCGGGTTCCTGCTGTGGAATTTCTACCCGGCGAAAGTCTTTATGGGCGACACCGGCTCGATGTTCTTCGGCGGCGCGGTCGTCGCGATGGCGTTCGGTGTCTCGTTCCCGGCGCTGCTGATCCTCGCGGGCTTTGTCTATATTGTCGAGGCGGCGTCCGTCATGATTCAAGTCGCGTATTTTAAGGCGACGAAAGGGAAGCGCATCTTTAAAATGACGCCGATCCACCACCACTTTGAGTTGAGCGGCTACAGCGAGATCAAGATTGTCTCGCTTTTCAGTTCCATCGCCATTATCGGCGTGGCGCTGGCGATTCTGGCCGCGATCTATATCGAATAAAGCGGAGCGACCATGACACAGGGAAATATCAAAAAAAGAATACGGCTGTTTTTGCCGAATGCCGGAGCGGATCCAGCGCTGGTGATCGTGACGTTGGTGCTGGTGGTGTTCGGCCTGATTATGCTGTTCTCCGCCAGCCACGCCAACGCCTACTACCTGACGGGCGACGGATACCACTACATTAAACGGGAGATTCCGTTCGCGATCGGCGGCATCGTCGCGATGTTTGTGATCTCACATATCAACTACCGCGTTCTTCACAAGTTTGCATGGCTCGGATATATCGTCTCGGAAATCCTGCTGATCCTCACATTGTTTATGCCGCCGATCAACGGCGCAAGGCGCTGGATCGTTATCGGCTCGTTCCAGTTCCAGCCCTCGGAAGTCACGAAGTTTGCGGTTATTTTATTGTTCGCGCATCTGGCGGCGATTGCGCCCGAAAAAATGAAGACCTTCAAGTTCGGGTTCCTGCTACCGATCGGCCTGCTTGGTCTGATCGCGGCGGTGATGCTGAACCAAAGGCATCTGTCCGGCACGATTCTGATTCTGCTGGTCGGCCTTGTCCTGATGTTTGTCGGCGGCACAAAGGCCCGCTGGTTCGGCCTCGCGGCCGCGGTGGGCGTTCCCGCGGGTATCGGGTTTATCTTTTTGTCCGACAAGATGGAGTACGCGATGGTGCGTGTCCAGATGTGGCTGGATCCCTTTCAGGACCGGACCGGCGACGGGCACCAGACCATCCAGTCGCTGCTGGCCATCGGGTCGGGCGGCCTGATGGGACTTGGGCTCGGCAACTCGCGGCAGAAGCACCTGTATCTGCCCGAGCCGCAGAACGACTGTATCTTTGCGATTGTGTGCGAGGAATTGGGCTTCATCGGCGCGATTCTCGTGATTTTGCTGTTCGTCGTCTTCATCATGCGCGGCTTTTCGATCGCCATGAACGCCCGCGACAAGTTCGGCGCGCTGCTCGCGCTGGGCGTCACGGTTCAGATCGGTATTCAAGCGCTGTTTAACATCGCCGTCGTGACCAACACGGTTCCCAATACCGGCATCTCGCTGCCGTTCTTCAGTTACGGCGGCACCTCACTGCTCATGATATTGGCGGAGGTGGGGGTACTGCTGTCCGTTTCCCGGTTCTCCGCCAGCAAAAAAGAACAGGTAGACGTATGAGAGCGATCATCGCGGCCGGCGGAACCGCGGGACACATCAATCCCGCCATCGCGATCGCGCAGGAGATCTGCAACCGCGAGCCCGACTCGGCGGTGCTGTTCGTCGGGCGCTGGGACGGCATGGAGAGCCATCTTGTGCCGGCGGCGGGCTTCAAGCTGTACCCCATGGAGATGCACGGATTCTCCCGCTCCTTCGCGCCGAAAGAGATCCTGTTCAATATAAAAACGGTGTGGCATGTGCTGAGAGCGGAGCGCCTTGCGAAAGAATTGTTTCAGACCTTTAAACCCGACGTCGTGATCGGCTGCGGCGGATACGTCAGCGGCCCGATCGTCCGAAAAGCGGCCCAAATGGGCATACCGACCGCAATTCAGGAGCAGAACTCCTTTCCCGGCGTCACGACCAAACTGTTGATGAAGCATGTCTCGCTGGTGATGACCGCCAACGAGGACGCGCTGAAACGGATCGACACCAAGGCGAAATGCGCCGTCGTCGGCAACCCGATCCGGGACGAATTCTTCACGGCGGACCGCAATAAAATCCGCCGCGCTTGGGGGATCGGCGACAAGACCTGCATCGTATCGTTCGGCGGGTCGCTGGGCGCGCGCACGATCAACGAGCTCTCCGCGAAGCTGATCTCACTGCACTACAAGACAAACGACATCTACCACATCCACGCGACCGGCCAATACGGCACCAAACTGGTGCCGGAACTGCTCGCGTCGTATCAGGTGCCGGAGAATCCGCCAAACTGCCGGATCTCCGAATACATCACCAACATGGCGGAGTGCTTCGCCGCCGCGGATTTAATCATCTCGCGCGCAGGCGCCATCACCGTCAGCGAGATCGCGGCTTCGGGCAAGGCGTCGGTGCTGATTCCGTCGCCCAACGTCACCGAGAACCACCAGTTCTACAACGCCAGGACGCTGGAGGACATCGGCGCGGCGCTGCTGTTCGAGGAGAAGGATATTCAGATCGACGCGGCGGCGGAAGAGATCTTTCGTCTCGCGCTCGACAAGCAACGGC
>JAVBVJ010000140.1:0-14849 GCA_031554355.1 Oscillospiraceae bacterium | reverse complement strand
CCTCGTCGCGGTTGCCGTCGTGCACTACGAGCCGTACGGCGTCTACGCGGGCAAGGATAAGGCGCTGACGGTCGACACGATCCCCGACGGCGCGGTGTGCGCGTTGCCCAACGACACCTCGAACGAGGCGCGCGCGCTGCTGCTGCTGCAGGATCTGGGCCTGATCAAGCTCGAGGACGGCGCGGGCCTGCAGGCGACGGTTCAGTCGATCACCGAGAACCCGAAGAACATCGTATTCAAGGAGATCGAGGCGGCCCAGCTCGTTCGCTCGCTGCCCGATGTCGACTTCGCGGTCATCAACGGCAACTACGCGATCAAGGGCGGCCTGAGCGTCGGCAAAGACGCCATCGCGGTCGAGGACAAGAATTCCGAGGCCGCCGACCAGTACGCGAACTACATCTGCGTCAAGGCCGGCAACGAGACCAACCCCGCGATCCAGGCGTTGGTGCAGTGCATGCACAGCGACGAGATCCGCCAGTACATCGAGAACAACTACGACGGCTCGGTGGTTCCGAAGTTCTAAGATTGTCAGGACATAAAAAATCCCGGGAAATCGTCGATTTCCCGGGATTTGGTTTTCCGTTAGGGTGTCAGCCGCGCGGTGCGACGACGACGCGGTTGCGCCCCGCCCGCTTGGCCTCGTACAGCGCGGCGTCGGCCTCCGAGAGCGCCTTCGCGTACCCGAGGCTCGGGTCGATGTCCGTCGCGCCGAAACTGGCGGTGACATGGATGTCGTCGCCTTCGAACGGAATTCGCAGCGCATCAATGGTGGCGCGCAGCCGTTCGGCGAAATCGGCCAGCCCCTGCGCGCTCTTGTCGTAGGTAAAAATGACGAACTCCTCGCCGCCGTAGCGGGCAAAGACGTCGTACTCCCGCAGCTGGCGTGACAGCGTCTCGGTGACGGCACAGAGCACCGCGTCGCCCGTCGGGTGACCGTAGGTGTCGTTGATGTTCTTGAAGTGGTCGATGTCGAACATGATGAGCGACATCTTCAGATCGAAGCGCTGGGCTTTGCTGAGATCGCGGGTCATGAGGTGGTTGCACTCGCCGCGGTTCAGAATGCCGGTCAGCGGGTCGTGCGTCGCCTGCTGTTCCAGTTTGATCATCAATTCGTTGAGATTGGTGACGTCCCGAATCAAGATCGTCCAGCCGATATGGCGGCCGCGATGATCGGTCATTTTGTTGACATTCGCGCGGTAGTAATAAACGTGGCCGTCCGCAGTGCGCTGAAACGGAATTTGACCCGCATCTCTGTGTTTTAGTTCCTCGGGCCATTCGGCAAGCCGCGCGACGGCTTCGGTGGCTTTCAGGTCTTTAAGCGCCGGAAACAATCGGATAGCGCTGTCATTGCAGGAGAGAAACCCCCAGCTGTCATCCAGAACGATAAAGGCGTCATCCATCGTGCGCACAGCAACCTGCGCCGAATATCCGATAGAATCCAAAATATTATATCGAAAAACCGCGATGGCTTGAATACTAAACCCGATCATCAGCGCAACCGGCATTAGATCCAATCCGGAAGGAAGTCCGCCGGTGATGTTGACGATATTGGCGAACAGGGGAAGGAGGGAACCGATAATCAAAAAGGTCATCTGCCGGCGCAAGCGCCGATTTCCGCGTATAAAACGGCTGACGATATAGATATAGGAGATCAGCAAGAGTGCCATGCTGATACCCTGCTGAACAAAATACAGTGGCCCGTGTCCCATGCGGGCAAAATAGGAATGGCCGTCAAAAACCAAAGTGATCGAGTTGTAATACAGGTTGTGGTAAGCGTTGAACATGGTAATCATAGACATGGAGGCGCTGTAGACCAGCGCGGCGGGCAGCATCCAGTTTTTAAGCGCTTTCTTGTCAAAAAAACTAAACGTGGTCAGCAAAAAGAACGGGGCAATGATGCTGATGCCGATATTCTCAACCTGAAGCGCGGCCAGTATAGATTCCTCTGTTTGAGACAGCAGCTCAACCAGATAGCCGATCGTGTAAAAAAACGCGCCGACCGTCAGTGTGGCAAAATAAATAGCACGCCGGTGATCCTGCCGCGTGGCGGCAAATAGAATCAACAGGACGTCCATAAATGCGGACACAAGCATCAAGATGACAAAAAATGGCTGCATAAACCCCTCATATCCGCGCCGTTTGTTTAGATTCAGAGTTCATTCGATATATAATAATAGTATATACAGATTCCAATCACAACTGGATTCAAAAATAAGCAAAATTATAAATAACATAAGCTATCTATTAACAATATTGCAGAAAAAGAGCACAGACGTCGATGGATTCGATCGTATTGTTGACTAATTTTAGATAAATGCTATAATAAACTTGTTTCAGGGCGGGGTGCGATTCCCCACCGGCGGTGAAAGCCCGCGAGCGGCGCGCAAGCGCTGCTGAACCGGTGAGATTCCGGTGCCGACGGTATAGTCCGGATGAAAGAAACACTTTATTTGAATTTTCAAGTAATGTGCTGCCTTGATTTGGGTCGGCATTTTTTATTGGGAGGATTTTTCCATGACGAACACAAACAGCACCGTCCAAAAACTGGTGCGCATGGCGGCACTCGCGGCCTTAAGCGTTGTTCTTGTACTTGTTATCCACTTTCCGCTGATTCCGGCGGCGCCGTTTCTCGAGTTTGATCCCGGCGACATCCCCATCCTGATCTCGGCGTTCCTGTATGGGCCGTGGTGGGGGTTGGCGGTCACAGTCGTCGTCAGCTTGATTCAGGGCATCACCGTCAGCGCGGCCAGCGGCTGGATCGGGATTGTGATGCACATTCTCGCGACGGGCTCGTTCTGTATTACAGCGGGGCTGATCTACCAAAACCACCGCACGATTCAGCGCGCGATCGCGGGGCTGGTCTCCGGCACATTGGTGATGACAGCGGTGATGGCCGGCCTGAACCTGCTGCTGACCCCGATCTTTATGAACGCACCGCTCGAGACCGTCATCGCGATGCTGCTGCCCGCCATCGTTCCGTTCAACCTGCTGAAAGCGGGCATGAACTCGGTCGTGACGTTCCTGATCTACAAACCGATCTCCCGGTTGTTTGCCAAGAACATCCCCGCCGATGAGGCGGCGGTTGAACCGGAAAAAGAAATCGAAAGTGGCGAATAACCCGGCTTTTTCAGAGAATTTTCGTCCGCAGCGCACATTTTTTTCGTTTTTTCATAGGATGGAAAAAAGAAAAGAGGAACGCGCGATGCCGGTCGGATCCCTGATTGTTTTGAGTTGTCTTGCCTTTCTGGGCATCTACCATTTCGTACAGCTGCTGCTGGAGGAGAGCTTCGGTGCTACGGCGCAGCGGGCGGTACTGCTGATTCCGCTGGACGACGGCGCGCTGCCCGATCCGGCGGCGCGGCAACACCGCGCAGCGCAGGGGGAGAAGGTCGTTTTCGTCGATCTGACCGGCGCGCTGGACGTCCGCGCGCTGCCCGCAAAAAGCCTGTGGTGCGACGCGATCGCCACGCCCGAGACGCTCGGCGAGACGGCGCTCGAATTGCTGCGCTGAACTTTACATTTCGGACAAAAAACCTTATGATGAGTCATAAGGTTTTTATTTGTCCGAAACTGCCGAAAAGGCAAAGCGGAGGGCGTGTCCCTGATCTTGACCTTGACCTAAGCCGAAAAAAGATCAGAATCTTTTTTCGGAGGAGGAGACACCCCGCAGCGGCAGGCTTTTGCCGCCGAACCTGCGGCAAAACCAAAAGCGGAGGGCGTGTCGACGTGGATACGGGTCTGCCGAACGACAACAAAATAACCGGCGTTGTGGAGAACGTCGTCTACCGCAACGACGAAACCGGGTTTGCGGTCTTCGACCTCGCGGTGTCGGACGAGCTGGTGACCGTCGTCGGCGAGGTTTTCGGTATCTCGGTGGGCGAGGAGATGACGGTGTGGGGCGAGTACGGCACCCATCCCTCCTTCGGGCTCCAGTTCAAGGCCAGCGCGGCGCAGCGGATTCTGCCGTCGGGCGCGACCGCGATCTTCCGCTATCTGTCGGGCGGCGCGCTGCGCGGCATCGGGCCGGTGACGGCGCGGCGCATCGTCGATTCTTTCGGCGACAAGACGCTGGAGGTCATCGCGAAAGCGCCCGAGAAACTGACGGCGATTCAGGGCATCTCACGGAAAAAGGCGCAGGACATCAGCGCCGAGTTCAAAAAGATCTACGGTGTGCGCGAGATGATCACCCAGCTGTCGGCGATGGGTATCGAGACGGCGGACGCGCTGATGCTGTACCGCGCCTACGCCGACATCACCGCCGACATTCTGCGCGACAACCCGTACCTGCTGTGCGGCTACCCGCTGTACAAGGATTTCGAGACGGCGGACAACCTCGCGCACCAGATGGAATTTCAGGCCGACCACATCAACCGCATCCGCGCCGGCATCATCTATGTGTTGCGCCACAACCAGAACAACGGGCATACCTGCCTGCCGACAGAGAAGCTGATCGACGCGGTCTTTCCGTTTCTGGACATTCCGCGCGACGCGGTCGAGATCGCGCTGTACGACGCGGTCGAGGACGGGCTGCTGAAAACCGCGGTCATCGACGGGGAGGAGCGCTGCTTCACCGCCGATTTCTACAACGCCGAGCGGTACATCGCCGAGCGGATTCACCTCGTCAACGCGCTGGAGTTCATGCCCGCCGCCGACGTCGCCGAAAACATCGCCGACTTCGAGCGCGGCCACGGCATCGTCTACGAGGCACTGCAGCGCGCAGCCATCGAGAAAGCGCTGACGCAGGGCGCGGTCGTCATCACGGGCGGGCCGGGCACCGGCAAGACCACGACGCTGAACGCGATTATCGCATTGTGCGAACAGAACGGCGACAAGGTTGCGCTGTGCGCGCCGACGGGGCGCGCCGCCAAGCGGCTGTCCGAGCTGACGGGCAAGAACGCCAAGACGATCCACCGATTGCTCGAGGTCGAATTGCAAAAAAACGACATCGTCAAGTTTGTACACGACGAGAGCAACCCGCTGAGCTGCGATGTCGTCGTCATCGACGAGATGTCGATGGTCGATGTGCAGCTGTTCCGCTCGCTGCTGTGCGGCATCCGCCCGCAGTGCCGCCTGATCATGGTCGGCGACTTCAACCAGCTGCCGTCGGTCGGGCCGGGCAATATTCTGCACGACATCGTGGACAGCGGCTGCTGCGAGACCATCGAGTTCCAGAAGATCTTCCGGCAGGCCGCTCAGAGCCTGATCGTCGTCAACGCCCACAGCATCGTCGCGGGCGAGATGCCCGACATCACGGCGCGCGACAACGACTTCTTCTTCCTGCAAACCGCAAAGGAGGAGGGCGCCAAGCTCATCGGGTCACTGATGGTCGAGCGGCTGCCGAAAGCGTATAAAATCGACCCGTTCAACGATATTCAGGTGCTGACGCCGTCGCGCATCGGCATGATGGGCACCTCGGCGCTCAACGACCTGCTGCAGGCGCGGCTCAACCCGCCCCAGACCGGCAAGAACGAGGTGCGGCTGCTGGGTCAGCTCTACCGCGAGGGCGACCGCATCATGCAGATCAAAAACAACTACGACATCGAGTGGCAGCGCGACAACGGCGAGACCGGTAAAGGGGTCTTTAACGGCGACATCGGGCTCATCGAGAACATCAGCCGCCCGCAGCAGATCATCCGCGTGCTGTTCGACGACCGCTGGGTCAACTACACATTCGAGCAGGCGCGGCAGCTGGAGCCCGCCTACGCGATCACGGTGCACAAAAGTCAGGGCAGCGAGTTCGATACCGTAGTGCTGGCGCTGCACGATTTCTCCAAGCGGCTGTGTTACCGCAACCTGCTTTATACCGCCGTGACGCGCGCCAAGCGGATGCTGGTGGTGGTCGGCGACCCGTCGCTGTTCGAGGCGATGGTCTACAACAACCGCCGCATGCAGCGGTACACGGGCTTGCTTGCATTTTTAGCAAAGGAGGCGTAATATGGCGGATTCCATGAGAGAAAAAGTGATGCGGATGTTGTTTCCGCCGCGCTGCATCTTCTGCGGCAGCGTGATGCAGGCGGAGGGCGCCTGCCCGGACTGTGGCGACATCTTACAGGCGCTGCGCCTGACCGGCGACGACCGCTTGCTTGTCGCGAAGCAGCAGAAGACGACCGGCCATCTCGATCGCGTCCTCGCGTCGTTCCTCTACACAAAGGCGGCGGCGGAGTGCGTGGCGAAATACAAGTTCGAAAACCAGCGCGAGATGGCGCGTGGCATGACAGTATTTATGGCTGAGGATATCCGCGATTTAACCGACCTCGAGGAGATCGATTTCGTCGTCGATGTGCCGTCCTTCAAGGACCGCCGCGACCACGCCCGCATCCTCGCGAAACAGGTTGCGTCGAAGCTGAAATTGCCGTACCGCAGCGAGATTCTGGTAAAATCGCGCAAGACCGACAAGCAGCACGATCTGCGGCAGGCCTACCGCGAGAGCAACATCAAGGACGCGTTCTCGGTGGCGCCGGGCGCGGACGTCGCAGGAAAGACGATTTTGATCTGCGACGACGTCATGACGACCGGCAATACGCTGGATATGTGCGCGAAGGCGCTGAAGGAAGCGGGCGCGGCGCGGGTCATCGGCGCGGCGTTCAGCGCGACAAAAGCGGGTTAGTCTTGATAATTGCCGCAGAATGCGGTATAATCTCAACGGTTAAGTCAAAGCGAAAGGATCCGAACATGGCAAAGAATAAGATCATACAGGCGCTGTTCCGGCCGGTACAACTGGAGCAGACTGCACAGACGGGGCAGGCGGCAGCATCCGCATCCCAAACTGCAGCCGCACCGCAGCCCGTCGCGACCGGCATTCCGGGCGAGGTGGTCGCGGCCATCTCGGGAGCCGTCGCCGTTCTGTGTGGCGAGCAGGCGCAGGTCGTCTCGATCACCAAAGCGGTGCGCGAACGCGGCGCACGGCCGGTGTGGGCCCAGGCAGCGATCGCCGACAACACCAGACCCTTTTAAAAAAAGAAACTCCGGGTGACCGGAGTTTCTTTTTTTGCGCCCGAAAGTTCACCGAAAGGTTACAAACAGGGTACAAATTTCTATACTTATATGGTATACTATAGTCAATATAGATTGAAAAAAGTTTTCACTTTTTTCAATCGGCAAGCAAAGCTTGCCGGCATGGCTATGACGTGCAATTGACTATGCACTCGATTTAAGCCGCCAAGTTGGCGGCACTGTGGGGCTATCGCCCCAGCTTCAAAACAGGAAATGAACTGTTTTGAAGTTAAACGAGTATATTAAAAAGAAACGAGAGAGATAAGGAACAACGATGACCCCCGGAGATGAATGGGTTCTGCTGCGCAGACAATACATAGAAAAACAATTCAGCCACCTCAACGCGATGCAGCGGGAGGCTGTTTTTCATACGGAAGGCCCGATGCTGATTCTGGCGGGGGCGGGCAGCGGCAAGACGACCGTGCTGGTCAACCGCATCAGCAATATTGTGGCGTTCGGGGACGCCTATGCCTCGGACTATGTGAACCGCGCCGTAAAACCGGAGGATCTGGAACATCTGCGCGCCGCCATCGAGGGCGGAACCGCGCCGCATCCCGACATCGCGCCGCTGCTGCACACGGGCCATACGAAACCGTGGAATGTGCTGGCCATCACGTTCACGAACAAGGCGGCGGCGGAACTGAAAAGCCGCATCTGCGCCGCTGCCGGACCCGAGGGCAACGACGTCTTCGCCTCGACGTTCCACGCGGCGTGCGTTCGTTTTTTGCGCCGCGACGCCATGCGGCTGGGCTTCGCGCAGAACTTTGCGATCTACGACAGCGACGACCAGCAGCGCGTCATCAAGGACATCTACAAGCATTTCGCGGTCGACGACAAGGTTTTTCCGGTGCGCTGGATGGGTTCGCGCATCAGCCACCTGAAGGACGAGCTGGTGTCGCCGCAGGACTTCGCCGAGCGCGCCGCCGATCTGCGCGATCGCATGGTCTCGAAGGTGTACACCGAGTATCAGCAGCGGCTGAGAAAGGCCGGCGCCTTCGATTTTGACGATTTGATCTACTTCACGGTGCGGCTGCTGGAAGAATGCCCCGAGGTTCGGGAATACTACCACCACCGCTTCCACTACATCATGGTCGACGAGTATCAGGACACCAGCTTCGCCCAGTACCGCCTCGTTGAGCTGCTGACCGACCCCGTGCGACGCAACATCTGCGTGGTCGGCGACGACGACCAGAGCATCTATCGGTTTCGCGGCGCGACGATCGAGAATATCCTGAATTTCGAGGAGCATTTTCGCGGAGCGCACGTCATCCGCCTCGAGCAAAACTACCGCTCGACGGCCAGTATCCTCGACGCCGCCAACGAGGTCATCGCGCACAACATCGGGCGCAAGGGCAAGACGCTGTGGACCGACAAGGGCGCGGGCGAGCTGATTCGGGTTTTCTGCGCCGACAGCGAGTTGGAGGAGGCGTCCTACGTCTCGTCCGAGATTCTGCGCAACAAAAACGCGGGCATCGCGCTCAACCGGCAGGCCGTGCTCTACCGCATGAACGCCCAGAGCAGCAGCATTGAGAACTATTTTGCGCGCGCGGGCATCCCGTACCGCATCTACGGCGGGCTGCGCTTTTTCGACCGCGCCGAGGTCAAGGACATCGTCTCATACCTGAGCGTGATCGAGAATCCGGCCGACAACCTGCGCCTGACCCGCATCATCAACCGGCCGACGCGCAAGATCGGCGACACCACCGTCAACACGATTCTGCAGATCGCGTCGGAGCTCGGCATCTCGATGATGGAGGTCGTCCGCAGCGCCGGGGACTACCCCGCGCTGTCCCGCAGCAAAAACGCGCTCGACGACTTCTGCGCCATGCTCGGCCGGCTGCAGCGGGCCTACGAGAGCGAGGGGCTCGCGGATTTCTGCGCCGACCTGCTCGACATCACCGGCTACCGCCAGATGCTGATCGCGGCGGGCGACGAGGGCCGGACACGCCTCGAGAACGTCGAGGAGCTCGTCTCGAGCCTGCGCACCTTTGAACTCAAGAATCCCGACGGCGACCTCGCGCTGTTTTTGGAGGAGATCGCGCTGATCGCCTCGATTGACAGCTACGACGAGAACACCGATGCCGTCGTGATGATGACGCTACACAGCGCCAAGGGCCTCGAATTCGACTGTGTCTACATCATCGGCATGGAGGAGGGGCTGTTCCCCAGCGAGCAGTCGCGATACAAAGAGGAGGACATCGAGGAGGAGCGGCGGCTGGCCTACGTCGGCTACACGCGGGCCCGCAGGCAGCTGCACCTCGTGCGCGCCTACAGCCGCATGCTGTTCGGCCAGACGCGCCGCAACCTGCCCTCACGGTTTTTGGAGGAATTCAGCGACGAGCTGAAGGATGAGGAACTGTCCAAGAAGCTGGGCAGAGACCGCCGTCCGAGTTACGAGATGTACAACCAGTCGGTGTCGCGCGAGCGGTCGGAAACCATCGGCGCAAAACCGCGCCCGCAGCTCGGCTCGACCATCTCGGTCGGCGAGACACCGAAAAAGCCGCAGGGACCGTCGAGCGAGCGCTACGCGGCGGGGGACCGCGTCGTCCACCGTATCTTCGGCGCCGGCACCGTGCTGTCGGCGAAACCGCTGGGCGGCGATGTGCTGGTCGAGGTCGATTTCGACACGGTCGGCATCAAAAAGGCGATGGCCAACTACGCGCCGATGAAGAAGGAGTAACCCGTGAAAGTCTATCTGATAGCCCACACCGCAGCGCCCGAGAAGCTGGTGGCGGCCGCCGCCAAGCTCTGCTACGCCAAGAGCGGCGCGGGGGAGCTGATGGGCGGCATGACCGACACGAAGGCGCAGGAATTTGTCGAGATGCTGGCCTCGATGGGGCACGAGAGCCCGACCGAGCACGTCAGCTTTACCTTCGCGATCGAGGGGGTCTCGCGCGCGTTGCTGGCGCAGATCACCCGCCACCGCATTGCGTCGTTCTCGGTGCAGAGCCAGCGCTACGTCGACCTCAAGGAATTTGCCTACATCACCCCGCCCGCCATCGCGAACAACCCCGCGGCAGCTGCACGGTTCGCGCAGTCGATGCAGCGCGATCTCGAGGACTACATCGCGATCACCGAGGCGCTGGAACAGGAATATCTGAAACAGTATATCGCCGAGGGGATGAACGACAAGGCCGCGAAAACGAAAGCCAACAAACAGGCGATCGAGGACGCGCGGTTCGTGTTGCCGAACGCCTGCGAGACAAAGATGATGGTGACCATGAACACGCGGTCGCTCCAAAACTTTTTCCGCCACCGCTGCTGCCAGCGCGCCCAGTGGGAGATCCGCGCGCTCGCCGACGAGATGCTGAAACTGGCAAGCGAGGCGGCGCCGTCGCTGTTCGTCGGGAGCGGGCCGGGCTGCGTCGGCGGACCCTGCCCCGAGGGAAAGATGAGCTGCGGCCGCGGCGCCGAGATGCGCGCGCGGTACGCCGCGCTGAAAGCGGGTTCACAACCATGAGCGGGAAACTGATTGTGATTGAGGGGCTGGACGGCAGCGGCAAGGCGACCCAGACCGCGCTGCTGTACGAGAGTATGCGGGCGCAGGGCGACAATGTGTTTACGCTGAGCTTCCCCTGCTACGACGACGAGTCCTCGGCGCTGGTGCGGATGTATCTCGGCGGCGAGTTCGGCGAGAAACCGGGCGACGTCAACGGCTACGCAGCGTCGGTGTTCTTTGCGGTCGACCGGTACGCCAGCTTCAAGAAAAACTGGCAGCGGGATTACGCGGCGGGCGGGTTGTTCCTGTGCGACCGCTACACAACCTCCAACGCGGTCTATCAGGCAGGGAAGCTGCCCCGCGAGCGCTGGGAGAACTACCTCGAGTGGCTGTTCGACTTCGAGTACAACAAGATGGGGATCCCGAAACCGGATGTCGTGTTTTATCTCGATATCTCGCCCGAGACCAGCCGCGCATTGACCGAGAAAAGATACGGCGGCGACGAAAGCCGGAAGGACATCCACGAGCGGGACATCGAGTTTCAGCGCATCAGCCGCGAGGCTGCGCTGTACTGCGCGGAACTACAGGGGTGGCGCATCATCCGCTGCGACAAAGACGGCACGATGCGCAGTATCGAGGACGTGCACAACGATTTGATGCAACAATTAAAGGAGGCTGCGTTTTAACGTATGCTGGAATTCAGGGATATTTCGATTGATGATAAAGAGAGAATTCAAAAGATCTACCACAACGCGCCCGACCGCGGCTGCGAGTACACGTTCGGCAACCTGTACATCTGGCACGACATCTACGAGACGAAAATCGCTTTCTCGGACGACGGCTATCTGGTCGTGCGCTTCGCCGATCACGTGAACGCGTTTCTGTTCCCCGAGGGCGGCAGCGATCTGCGCGGCGTCATCGAGGAGATGCGCGCCGACTGCGCGCAGGGCGGGGTGCCGTTCCGCATCATCGCGGCGCGCAAAGAGGACGCGGAGCAGATCGAGGCACTGTACCCGGACACCGTCCGGTTGCACACCAACCGCGACTTCTTCGAGTACGTCTACAACAGCGCCGACCTGATTCAGCTCGCGGGCAAAAAATACCACGGTAAGCGCAACCACATCTCGCGGCTCCGCAGCGACTACCCCGACAGCGAATTCTTCGAGATCACGCCGGAGAACATCGCTGAGGTCGTCGCGATGAACGAGAGCTGGTACACCGAGTACCTCGACAGCACCGGGCTCGAGGAGGAGCACGAGGCCTCGGCCCGCGCATTCCGGCACTTCTTCGATCTCGGGTTTTCGGGCGGCTGCCTGAAGGAGGGCGGCCGGGTGATCGCGTTCGCGCTCGGTGAACCCATCAACCGCGAGACATTTTGCGTCCATATGGAGAAGGCGTGCTACGATGTCGGCGGCGCGTACACCGTCATCAACCAGCAGTTCGCCGAGCATTTCTGCGGCGGCTACCGCTTCATCAACCGCGAGGACGACGTGGGGCAGGAGGGGCTGCGCAAGGCGAAACTGAGCTACTATCCGGCCGAAATCAAAGAAAAATACGTGGTGGAAATACAATGATTCGACAGGCGACAGAACAGGATATCCATGATTTGAAAGCGCTGTGGGAGCTTTGCTTTCACGACCCGCTGAACTATGTGGATTTTATCTACAACAAGGTCGCGAACCCGATGGACACGATGGTGTTCGACACCGGCTCCAAGATTGTGTCGATGCTGACGGGGATTCCGGTGCGCTTTGTGTTCGACGATCAGGCGCTGCCGGCGGTGTACATCTACGGGGTGGCGACCCACCCGAAGTTCCGGAACCGCGGCCTCGCCTCCCAGATGATGAGCGTCATCGAGGAGGACGCCCGCAACCGCGACTGCGCGTTGGCGCTGCTCGTTCCCGGCGAGGAGCATCTGTTCCGCTACTACCACAAACTGGGCTACAACGCCGATTTCAATCTGCGCGCAATCCCGATTCGCGCGGGCATGATCGGCCCGCAGGTGGTGTGCGACACCGACCTTAAAATAGACACCATCTCGTGCGCACAGCTCTACGCGCTGCGCGAGAGCTGCCTCGCCGTCCGCCCGCACATCGAGTGGAGCGCGCAGCAGCTGGAGTTCGTGATCGAGGACGCGCGCCTCTACGGCGAGCACACGGCGCATTATGTCGGCGTGAGCGGGGAGGCCTACGCAATCTACGGGGTCGGCCCCAAACGCAGCCTGTACATCAAAGAGTGCCTCGGCAGCTCGGAGGAGGCGCGGCTGGTGCTGATCAAGACACTGATTCAGGACACCAATCCCGCGCGCGTCTCACTGCAGCAGCCGGTGCACTCGCTGCTGTTCCCGCACGAGGGCGCCACGGTGCGCTTCGGCATGGCGAAATCGTTGCAGCTGCACAGCACCATGAAAGATATTGAACCGTACATGAATTTAATGTTAAACTAGGAACGGAGACGAATTATGGTATACGTTTTTTTTGCCGACGGATTTGAGGAGGTCGAGGCGCTGACGCCGGTCGATCTGCTGCGGCGCGCCGGCATCAAGGTGACGACGGTCGGCATCGGCACGACAGCCCCCCGCGGCGGCAACGGCGTCGCGGTCATGACGGATACGTCGGACGAACTGTTTCTGCCCGACAACACGCTCGAGGCGATTGTGCTGCCGGGCGGCGGGCGCGGCACCGAAAATCTGCAGCTCAGCGAGACCGTCAAGCGGGCGGTCCGTCTCGCGAGCGACAAGGACATCACGGTGGCGGCGATCTGCGCAGCGCCGACCATTCTGGCGGCCGAGGGACTGCTGCGCGGCAAGAAAGCGACCGTTTACCCGACGCGTAAAAAGGAGCTGGGCGCCAGCTACAGCGACGAGCCCGTCGTCTACGACGCGCCGTTTCTGACCGCGAAGTCCGCGGCGTACGCCATCGAGTTTTCACTGAAACTGATCGAGATCATCAAGGACAAAAAGACGGCGACAGCGGTCGCCAACGCAATCTACTACAAGAAGTAAGGGCATTTTATGAAATTCAAGAGTACGACCCAAAAACGCAAAAAACGCTTTCCGGTCGGCGCGATCATAGCGATCGGCATCTGCGTTGTCATCATTGCCGCCGCCGGACTCGCCGTCATGATCGTGCGCAACGAGACCAGCGGCGCCCGCGCTGCGGCGAGCGGCGAGGTGATCGTCGACGTACCGGAGGGCGCAGGCTCCGCCGAGATCGGTCAGCTGCTCGAGGAGTACGGCCTGATCGGCTCGGCCGACATCTTCAAGCTGTATCTTAAAGTCCAAAAACCCGAGGGCGCGTTCCAGCTCGGCAGCCACAAGTTTACGGGCGGCATGAGCTATCAGGAGATTGTCACCGAGCTGCAGAACACCACCTACAAAGAGGTCGAGTCCTTCACCATCACGTTCCCCGAGGGCACGACGGCGATGAAGATGGGCATGCTGCTCGAGGAAAAAGGCTTCTGCACCATGACCGAATTTGTCGAGACCTGCAACAACGGGACCTTTACCGGCGCGATGATGCAGTATATCTCTGAGGATCCGATGAAATTTGTCAAACTCGAGGGCTTCCTGTACCCGGACACCTACGAGGTCGAGGTGGGCAGCACCATCGAGGAGTTGATCCAGCGCATGCTCAACAACTTCGAGCACAAGGTGATGACACCGGAGATCATGGCGCAGATCGAGAAGAGTGAGTTCACGTTCGAGGAGATCATCATCCTCGCTTCGATGATCCAAAAGGAGTCGACCGCGGAGTTCAAGTACCGCGTGTCCGGCGTGTTTTACCACCGCATGGAGGCGGGCTCGGGCTTCGACAAGTTCGAGAGCTGCACCACCGACAATTTCCGCTGGTATGTGCTGCGCCCCTACTACGGCAGCGAGGAGCAGGTGCCCGCCGGTATGGAGGACGCCTACAACACCTACAAGTTCGGCTGGTTCCCGATCGGCGCGATCTGCAATCCCGGCGCGGACATGGTCGACGCCGCGCTGAATCCCGAGGACACCCCGTACTACTTCTTCTGCTCCAACACCGAGACCCAGGAGTTCTTCTGGGCCGAGACCGACACCGAACACGAGGCCAACAAAGTGCTGGCGGGGTTAAAGTGATGATGAAAAAGACACCGGGTGATACGTTCCGGCGCATCTACGACGTCGTGCGGAAGATCCCCGCGGGACAGGTGGCGACCTACGGACAGGTGGCGGCGCTGGCGGGCAATCCCCGCTGGTCGCAGGTCGTCGGGTTTGCGCTGCACGTCAATCCCGACCCCGACACAATCCCCTGTTTCCGGGTCGTCAACCGGTTCGGCGAGTGCTCCGGCTCCTTTGCGTTCGGCGGCGCGACGGTACAACAGCAGCTGCTCGAGGCGGACGGCGTCGTGTTCGGCGGCGACAACCGCGTCGATCTGCACCGCTGCCTGT
>JAVBVJ010000084.1:0-29775 GCA_031554355.1 Oscillospiraceae bacterium | reverse complement strand
GCGCCGATCGATGCTAATATCATGAAGCTCATTGGCAACGGTGTGCAGATCGGTGCGATCGACCGAGACGGCAAGCTCTATATCTGGGGAAATCATACCTATATTACCGGCGGTGAAACGGATGAAATCTTTCATGTTCCGGATATACCCGCTGTCGTCGACGCGGCTATTCTGTATGAGATGGGTGTCGCCATCGGTGCGGACGGAAACTTCTACCTCTGGGGACCGCGCGCGGAGAACTATTCCCGGTTCATTGACGCGACGGCACATCCGGTTCCCGCACCCGAGCCCGAAACCCCGTCCCTGACGATCCCCGACGTGTGCTGGAACACCGTGGACTACGCGCGCGCGCAGATCAAGGATCAGCCGGTGCAGATCGGCGGGATCCGATACATCTTCGCGCCGAACCTGACCCCCGGTATGGTCATCGGCCAGTGGCCCGCCGCGGGCGCGATACCGCAGCAGAAAGACGGCGAGACCGTCTGCCTCTACCTGCTGGTCAGCACCAATCGGCTGCCGTAACAACGCAGCTGTCGAGCGGTTCGACAATGCCCTTTATCCCTCAACCGGTTTTCACCTCTGTTAACTGACAACGGAAAAGCGGAGCAGCCATGCTGCTCCGCTTTTTGATTGTCCGCGCTGTTTCGAACAGGTTACTCGGTATAGAAAACGTAGATCCGCTCGACGACGTAGGTCTTGCTCTGGGTGACCAGCACGATGTTGATGTAGTCGGCCATGTCGCCGGAGTTCTTGTGGTACTCGACGTAGTAGTTCGGGGTGTTGGCGGTGATGTTGAGGTTGTTGGTGCCGATCTCTCTGTCGGCCACGATGTACCGCGTGCCGTTCGGCGCCTGTTGGATCTCGAGCTTGCCCTTGGACAATGTCACCGATTCGAGCGCCGCGGCCGAGCTGGTACCGGCGGAGTAACAGTAGATCGGGTTGCTGAGCGCGACGCCGATGTCCTCGAGCGCGATCGCGCCCCGCTCGGAGTAAACCTCGACGCGGTAGTAGGTGTCCGGTTCCATATCGACGGGAACCTCGATGTATTTCTCAAAGACACCCTTGCCGGTAAAGTCCTCCTCGTACAGCACCTCGGGCTCGATGGCGTCGATGTTGCCGGAGATGAAGAATTTCAGCAGGCGGACCTTGGTCAGCGGGTAGATGTCCGACGCGTAGATCTTGGCGGTCGCCGTCGTAATCGGCGCGACGACGCCTTCCGGCAGCGTCTCCCCCTCCGACAGCGGGCGCGGGACGTAGATGTCCTGACCCATCATCTTGTCGGCGAGCGTGAAGCGCAGTTCCGGCCCGTTGCTCATAAAGTAGTTGCCGCTGCGCAGGTTGGCCGAGACGTACTCCTCGGTCAGCATCGGCAGATAGCCCTTGATGTACTGGCGGCCGATGTTCTCCCAGCTGAGGTTGTTGCTGGAGAAGACGCCGAACACCTTGGAGAGGCCGCGCACATTGTAGTTGTCCCAGACGATGTACGGCACCCTGATGATGATGTCCTCGAAGCGGTAGCCGAGCGTTAAGATCTCGATCGCAGTGATGTTGCGCGAGGTGCGCGCCAGCTGCTGCTGCGGCGTTTCGACCGAGGCGTAGAAGAAGTGGGGCAGGATGACGAATCCGCCGTCCTCGACGACCTGATTGATCGAATCCTGATAGTACCAGTAGGTGATGCCCATGGAGTCGGGGTCGTAGTTGAACGGAGGCATAACCTCGGAATCGTAGATCAGCAGGTGGTTGACGTGGCCGATCTGCTCGGTCGCTTTCAGCTGTAAGAAGGAGTTCGCCGCGCCGAGGATGCCGTTGACCTCTTCCTGGGTGTAATATTTTTCGGGCTCCTCGTTCTCAACGCTGTAGATGTAGCTTAAGCCGTTTTTGTACGCCGCCTTGATGTTCTCTTCCGTCGTGCTGAAGTGCTGGCCGTGGCTGTCCACCGAGTGGGTGTGGGTGTCGCCGCCGTAATAGCCGCCGCCCACCACGTTGATGTAGGCGCTCTTGCCCGAGACGATCTGGGTGCCCGCCGCGTCGACCGCGTAGGCTGCGACGAAGGGACGGCCCGCCTCGGTGGCCATGACGTTGACGTTGACCTCGACCGACTGTCCGGCCGCGAGCGACGGAACGACCGTCGTGTTGCCGTCCGGGAAGATGAAGCTTGCGGAGGTGAGATGCACCTCGGCGTCGGTCAGCGCCGACGCGCTCATGTTCGTGATCGTGACCGGCACCGAGAACACCATGCCCGGCAGTTTCGCGTCGATCTCTTTGGTATGGGGCGATCCGTTCAACGTCAGCACGTTGATGTTGGCGTCGGGAGCGGAGCCCAGTTTCAGATTAGTCTCGGGCGCGATAATGTACAATGCGTCGGTGTCAAAGTTCGCCTTGCCCATATCGATGTCGCTGCCCGATCCCGTCAGCACGACCATGCCGCCCTGGAACTTCAGGCTGCCCGTTCCCGTCAGGTTGATCAGCGGCAGTTCGGTGTAGCCGCCGAAATCGAGATCGACGTCGACGATGTAGTCGCCGCTCAGTTCCAGCGTATCGCCCGGCTTGAGCGCCGGGTGCTTGATGTAGCGGACCAGATCGTCCTGCGAATTCACTTTGTAGGTGTAGTACTTAATCTCGGGGGCGGCAAACATCGACGCCACGTCGTTGAAGGTAAGGATACCGGTCAGCTGCAGCGCGGCGGCCGCGACGACGACCAGCGCGACGCAGGCAACCGCGATCATCCAGCCGCGGACTTTTTTGCCGCCTTTTTTCTCTTTCTTCTCTGCCACCGGGTTTTCCTCCGTTTTTTTTGCACGCTTTTTGGGCTCGGGACGCTCTTTGGGTTCTTTTACTTTCGCGGGTTTCTCCACCGTTTCGGGGGATACCGCTTTTATCGGCGACGCCTCTTTTTTCGGTTCGGGCGGGGCTTCGGCGCGGATCGCCGCGCGCGGTTCCGGCTCGGCGCGCCCGGGTGCTGTCTCTTTTTTCGGTTCCGGCGCGGGCGACCCGAAATCGAACGTCGCCTTGGGCTGGTTCAGCATCGCGCTGTCGGATTGCAGGCGAACCTCTTTCGCAGGCGCCTCCGCGGCATTCGCGGCATCCGGTTTCGCGGGTGCAGGCGACATCACCTGCTGCACGACCGCGGCGGCCTGTTCCTCCTCCCGGCTCCGGTTGGCGAGCGACTCGGCGATGATCTTGCTGACATCGCTGGTCGTCTTGGGCGGCGGTACCGGGTTCGGCGCTGCGCCCCCCTCTTTGGGCAGGACGGCGCCGCCGTGTTCATAGGTGAATTTCTGTTTGTCCGACATGTCCGGTTCCTTTCAAGTCAATTCCAAGTAAAGATACCAAAAACAACGCAATAATTCAAGTATGCGCTATTTCTTGTCGAGCTGCTGGCCGCGCCGGACCAGCACGATCTCGCGGATCAGATCCCACGGCACTTCCTTCTTGTACGGAAACTGCGCGCCGCCCTTGGAGTAAGGGATGCCCAGTTCCTCGAGCTTCGGGATGAAATTTTCGATGCCCTCCGCGCCGGGATAGAACCCGACGTGGTTCTGGTGCGCGGCAAAATGCACCAGATTGCCGTTCAGCCAAAAGGTCGGCATCGCCCAGCTGATTTTTTCGGTCGCCTCGGGCACCATCTGATGAATCTCGGTGCGCCATTTCGTCAGGATCGGTTGGATCTCCGCGCGCTGCTGCGCGATGTAGGCATCGATGGACGCGGCCGCTGCATTTGCCATTTTGGTCTCCTCCAAAATTTAATCACAAGTCATTATAGCGAAAATCCATTAAAATAACAATGTTGCAGTAAAAATAAATACTGGATATACTAAGATTAATTTATTACCCCGCAGGAGGCTGCCATGGGACATTTGCTGCCGGACAACCCGAACACCGCCCTCGTTTTTGACCGGAACCGCCTGAAGGAGATCTATTTCGCGGGCGGGTGCTTCTGGGGAACCGAGGCGTACATCGCGCGGGTGCCGGGCGTCTGCGAGACCGAGGTCGGTTACGCGAACGGCGTCACCGCCGACCCGACCTACGAGGACGTCTGCACCGACACGACCGGCTACGCCGAGACGGTGCATGTGCGCTACGACCCCGGCCGCATCTCGCTGAACCGGCTCGCCGAGCAGTTCTTTAAAATCATCGACCCGACGTCGCTGAACCGGCAGGGCGGCGACACCGGCACCCAGTACCGCACCGGCATCTACTACACCGACCCCGCCGACCGCGCGGTGCTCGAGCAGGGGTTCCGCCGCGAGCAGTTCGATTATAAGTCCCCGATCGTCACCGAACTGCTGCCGCTCGAGAACTTCTACCCCGCCGAGGAGTACCATCAGGATTATTTGGAAAAAAACCCGAACGGCTACTGCCACGTCCGTTTCGACAGCCTCAGGGATTTCGCCGACTGCGACCCCGACCGCTACGCGCGGCCCGACGACGCCAAACTGCGCGCGGATCTTTCCCCGATGCAGTACGAGGCCACCCAGCAGGCTGCGACCGAGACCGCGTTCACCGGCGCGTACTGGGATCATTTCGAGCGCGGGCTGTACATCGACATCGTCACCGGCCAGCCGCTGTTCTCCTCCGCCGACAAATTCGAATCGGGCTGCGGTTGGCCCAGCTTCGCGAAGCCTGTGGAGCAGGAATCCGTGACCGAGCGCGACGACCACAGCTACAACCGCTACCGTGTCGAGGTGCGCAGCAGCGGCGGCGACAGCCATCTCGGCCACGTCTTTGAGGACGGCCCCGAACAGCTCGGCGGACTGCGCTACTGTATCAACAGCGCCGCACTGCGGTTTATCCCCTACGACAAGCTCGAGGAATCGGGCTACGGCGCGTACAAAAATCAGGTGTAAGGAGCATCGTATGGATTTGGAATCGGTTCTGGAACAGCTCGCCGCGGCGGGCAATCCCCGCATCAAAAAGTACTATCAGGCGCAGGGCGCGCGGGAGCCGCTGTTCGGCGTCCCGGTCTCGGCGATGAACCCGATCGCCCGCACCGTCGGCCGCGACCAATCCCTGGCCGAGCAGCTGTACGCGACCGGCAACTACGACGCCATGTACTTCGCGGGCATGATCGCCGACCCCGCCGCCATGACCGAGGCCGATTTCGACCGCTGGCTCGACGCCGCGTACGCCCCGATGGTCGGCTACTTTATCCTCTCGGTCTCGCTCGCCGAGACCCCGTTCGCGGAGGCTGTTGCGCAGCGCTGGATCGCCGATCCCCGCGAGACCGCGCAGACGGCGGGCTGGTCGTGCTACGAGTGGCTGCTCGGCTTTCGCAAGGACGACACGTTCGACCCCGCGGAGATCCAAAAGCTGCTCGATCTCGCCGTTCGGACAATTCATGACAAGCCCGACAATGTGCGCCGCGCCATGCTGGGCTTTGTCGCCGCGGTCGGGGTGTCCTTCCGCCCGCTGCACGCCGCGGCGGTCGCCGCCGCCGGGCAGATCGGGAAGCTGCAGGACGGAAACGGCAATCCGCTGTCCGCCGCCGCCGACGCCATCCGGCAGGCCGCCGACAAAGGGCGGCTGGGTTTTAAGCGCAAGAAACCGCGCTGCTGATGTTTTTAATACCCCCTGCGGGAGGAGCGATGCTCCTCCCGCTTTCTGTTTCATTGTTGGCTCGTTTTTATTTTCCATACATTTTCGTCCGCTTTGTCATATCTGCGCCCGGCCGCAATACTGTAGTACAAAAAGGGGTGTGCGGCTGCATGAAACAGCGCGGAAATCGGGTCGGCGTCTTTTCGGTGGTGTCGGCCTTTGTCGGGACGTTGGTCGGGGCCGGGTTTGCGTCGGGGCAGGAGCTGATGCGGTTCTTTGCGGGGTTCGGTTCGGTCGGGTACGCGGGCATCGCGCTCTCCGTCCTCGGGTTCTACTTCCTCGCGCGGCTGACCATGACCGTCGCCCGCCGCCGCAACACCGCGAACTTCGAGGCGGTTATCGCGCCGCCCGGGCGGTGGATGCGCGTCTTGGCGGGCGGCATCGTTTTTTTCTTTTCGCTCATTCTGCTGCCGGTCATGTTCGCGGGGTCGGGCGCGCTGCTATCCTCTCTGTTCGGCGGCAACACTTTTCCGGGCGCGCTGCTGATGGCGGTGCTTGTCGCCGGTGTCGGCTTGTTCGGGCGGGCGGGGCTGCTGGCCAGTTTCCGGTTCGTCGTCCCGCTCATGATTCTTGTCTCGCTGCTGCTCGGCGCCGTCGCCACCCTGTCGCCGCCGCTGACCCCTGTTTCTTACGCGGCTCCCGAGACCGCGGTCTCCCACTGGATGCTTGCCGCGCTGTTGTTCGTGTCGTACAACACCGTCGGCGTTATCGCGGTGCTGTCGCCGTTCGGGCCGGCCCTCGATTCGGCGCGGTCGATCCGGCGCGGCGCGCTGTTCGGGGCATTGATCCTCGGCGCGATGGCGGCGCTGCTGTGCAGCGCGTTGCTGCACAGCGGAGCGGCAGATTCCGACCTGCCGCTCTACGCCATCGCGCTGGGCCTCGGCGGGGCGTGGGGGCCGGTGTACGCGGGGGTGCTGCTCATCGCGATCTTCACGACGGCGGCGGGCATCGTCTTTGCGCTGACCGAGCGCCTCAGCGCGTTTCGGCATCCGCTGTTCTCACGCCGACCGCTGACGGTCGGGGCGCTGACGGCGGCGTCGCTCGCCGCCAGCCGGTTGGGATTCGCCGCGCTCATCGACTTCCTGTACCCGCTCAGCGGCTATCTCGGATTCTGGATCATCGGGTGCCTTGTGTGGAACGCGCTCTCGCTCGAGCCGGACAAAAAGGCAAAAAAATAAAGCCCGAAAATCCGGGCTCCATTTTTCTACTTCGCTTGAAACTCCGCCACCATCTCGGCAAGGAGGGTCGGCATCCATGTCCGGCAATCGGTGGGCCTAAATCCCGCCTGTTTTGCGCGCGCCGTGTCGAGCGAAAAGCTCTCGGCGCCGTTGTAGGGCGCGGGGGTCGCGCCCTCGTCGAGAACCGCGGCGCGTCCGGCAGCCCGCTCGGCCGCAGCAATGATCTCCCCGACCGTCACGGTGCCGTCCGCTGCGGCGTTGAGTGGCCCGGTCAGCGGCTGCGCACACAACCATGCGAGCAGACCGCCCGCCTCTTTGGAGTCGATGAACGACAGCGCCGCCGCAGGGTTGTCGCAGAAAAACGGCGCGCCGTTCACAATCTGTTCCGCATAGAAATGCAGGCGCCCCGAGTAGTCGTCCGGTCCCGTCACGAACGGAAAGCGCACCGCGCATCCGCTGATGTGCGGGAATTTTTGGAACAGCGCGCACTCGACCTGCCGCTTGCACTCGCCGAACTCCGCCATCACAAACTCGCGCGGGGTATATGGGTAACGCACCGGATCGAAGACGCTCTCCGGGGTACGAAGCGTCATGTCCTCCTCGTAGACCGAGGCGGAGCTCGTCACGACGTACCGCGGCGTCTCAACGGTCTCGAGAATGCGGTGGGCGTCGTTGGAGCAGTAGCAGATGTTGTCGCACACCGCGTCGAAATGCCGGCCGCCCAGCGCCGCTTTCAGCGCGTCGGCGTCTGTACGGTCGACGGCCACGAACTCGATCTCGTCCGCAAAGCGGGGCGGCAGATTGCCGCGCGTCGCGACGGTGACGCGGCAGCCCGCATCGAGCAGCGCGCGCACGAGATGTACCCCGAAAAACCGGGTTCCGCCCAAAACCAGAACGTCCATATTATCTCCTAAAAAACGTGTTTTTTCTGTTTTTGCATTTTGCCCTGCCGCTCAAACAGCATGGCGCTGAACAGCGCGGTCGCGGGAATCGTGAACAGCACGACGAACCCGCCGATCAGCATCTGCAACAGTTCGACAATGACGGCCTCGAGGTTCAGCGTCTCCATAATCGAGGGCTGGTACGCGACGAGCAGCACTACGAGCGACAACGAGCCGCCGACGTACGCCAGCACCAGTGTGCTGGTCTGCGCGCCGATGATGTCGCGGCCGATCGCGAGCCCGGACTTGAACAGCTTCGAGAACGAAACGCTGCCGCCCGACTCAATCATCTCGTTCAGCGGCGACGCGATCGAGATCGAGACGTCGACGGTGGCGCCGAGCGCGCCGATCAGAATCGCCGCAAACACGATGGCCCGCAGGTTGATCGGCTCGGTCTCGCTGATCATGGACACGAACATCGTCTCCTCGTCGATCGCGCCGGTGATGGACAGCCAGCTGTTCAGGAAATAGGTCAGGATCCCCGCGATCGCGACGCCGCCGAAGCAGCCCATCGCCGAGGCGATGCTCTTCTGGTTGAATCCCGCGACGTAAAACGGCATGATCGTGATGGTGTACAGGCAGATCACGATCGCCCAGAAATAGATATTGCGCCCCGACAGTATCGCGGGGATAAAGACCAGAAAGATGGACAGCACCGACGAGACCAGCGCGATGATCGTCGTCAGCCCGCGGAATCCCGCGAACAAGATGAGCAGCGCGAAAAAGACCAGCGCGATGATGACAATTTTATCGATGCGGATGTAGTTGCCCGCGAGATAATCGGTGCTGACCTGGGCGTCGATCGTGACGAAGATCCAGTCTCCGACCTCCGCGACCTTTGGGGGCGGGTGCATCATGTCGTCGACCGACTGCGTGGCGATCACGGTCAGCCCCTTGTCCTCGCCAAACAGCACCGAGCCCGAAAACTTGGTCGTCGTCTTCGTGAACTGGCGGCCCATCGTGTCGTAGGCGGTCACGCTGGTGTCCAGAATCGAGTCGACGCGGGCGATGTAGCGGTGCGTCGCGCTGCTGATCTGGCTCGTAAACATCTTCGCGTCCTTGCTGGTAATGCGGTTGCAGACAAACAAAAAAACGACCGACAGCACCGTCAGCACGATGTACAGTATGGCGGATTTGGACTTGCTCAAAGTATCACGACCTTCAAAAGGGTTTGTTCTATCGTACTACAAACGCCGCTTGAAATAAACCGGATACCGAAAATTTTCAAAAATCTTCCTTTCTGTGTGGTTCGCATGTGATTGCCGCCCGTTATGCTGATTTTAACCACAACCGGGAGAAACGGTAAATGAATACGCTGAACTTATCGAGCATTTTAAAGATTATTCATCGAACAACCAACAATCTGTCCGAGGACAGGAAGGACCACGGCATCCGGGTCGCCTACCTGATGTACCGCGCGCTGCAGGTCTGCACGCCGCTCGCGGACGCCGAGTACCGCGCGATTCTCAGAACCGCGTTTGTCCACGAGATCGGCGCGCACGAGCCGCAGAATGACGCCACGCTGGCCTACTATCTCGCGCGCAACTACGCGCCCTACCCCGAACAGGCCTCGATGCTGCTCAACCACCGGGCCGAGACCCCGAACTTCCGCTTTGTCCACCGCTCCCAGCTCTCCATCGCCCAGCTTTTTTCCGTCGCGGACCGGCTCGACGACCTGCTGCAGGCCGGTATCTGGAACGGCTACGATCTTTTTTCCCGATTCGACGCGCAGCGCGGCACCGTCTACACCGACGAGGTCATCGACTGCATCTTTGAAAACGGTATCCATCTATTGGCCGACGAGTTCCGGCACGACGCCGCGTTCCAGACGCTGATCTTCGGCGGGGAGGACGAGCCGACGACCGCCCACGCCTACCTCTCCGCGCTGGTCGCCGCGATGGATTTCCAAAGTGAAAAAACCGCCGCCCGCCGCGCGGTACGCACCGCCTTCTGCGAGTGCATGGCGCCGCTCTTCGCGCTCGGCGACGACCGCCGCGATCTGCTGCTGCAGGCCGCGACGATCTGCGACATCGGCGCCTACGGGCTCTCGCCGCTGCTGCACGAGTACGGGTACCGCAACAGCACCAAGGAAAACGCGCTGCTGCAGGCGCATGTCGATTCCGCGCTCCGCATCCTCGACGGCCTTGTCTCCGCGGAACTCTCGGAGCTCGTCGCCTGCCACCACGAACACCCCAACGGCACGGGATACCCGCGCGGGCTGACCGGCGACCAACTGTCCGGGGAGGCCCATATCCTGTCGCTCGCAGGCGACTTGAGCGAGCTCTACTGCGGCACCGCGACGAACCCCGAGCGGGCGCTGCGCATCTCGATTCCCAAGCGCTCAACCGCTGGCAGCGCCGACGCCGACCTCGCCCAACGGGTGACGCCGCACATCGAAAAGATGGTGCGGTACGCCGAGAAGCTGTCGGAGCAGGTGCTGGAACAGTACCGTGACCTGCTGCTCTCGACCGTCGCGCTGAAGACGAAGATCCACCGGTACCACCAGCAAAAACCGGTGTCGATGCCGCTGGTCGCCGACAAAAACCCGGTCGTCGTCCGCCCGGTGCACCGCACCGAGACGCTGACACCCCAGCACAGCCGCCAAAGCGGCGCCAGCCGCCCCGCCACCACGATCGCAAGTCTGTAAGTAGAAAAGGAAACGCCGCAGATGATCTGCGGCGTTTTTGTGTGTTCATTTATACTCAGCAAACTTGAAAACCGACCATACGGTTTTCATAAACGCAGCCTAAAGGGCCGCGTCATACCGCCCGAAAGGCGGTACGTTTGTGCCGTTCATAGTCAACCGCGCACTTCGTGCGCGGCGCGGGAGAAAGACGGCGGGTTCGCGCGCGGGGTGTCCGCGGGACAACGCAGCCAGCCGCCTACAGTTTCGTGACCAGAAACGCCAGATAGAACGAGCAGGGCAGGAACAGAATCGAGGACAGCAGCACCGTCGCCGTCGCGAAATGCGTGTCGTTGTCGTAGATCTTCGCAAACAGGCTGGTGGACAGCGCGCACGGAACACCGCCGATGACCACGAGCACAACGGCGGCCTCGTACGGCGCTTTCAGCCACACGACCGCGAGAAAAATCAGCGTCGGGAACACCAGCATCCGGATCGCGCTGATGAGGTACGAGAAGGGGCGGTCGAAGACGCTGCGCAGCTTCATGCCCGCCAGAATATTGCCGAGCACCAGAAATCCCAGCGGGGTGCTTAAGCCCCCGATCGCCGTAAACGACGTCGTCAGGATCGCGGGAATCCGAACTTTCAACAGCATCAGCGCGACGGTGATCAGCACCGCGATGACCGTTGTGTTGGTCAGCAGACCGCGCGCCGAGAAGCCGCGTGTGCCGGACATCGCGCTCATGCCGTAGGTGTACTGGATAAAGTTGAACAGCAGCACAAAGAACGTCGCGAAAAAGATGCCGGTCTCGGGCAAAAAGACCGTGATGATCGGGTAGCCCACAAACGCGACATTGCCCATGACGACCAGGTTGACGAACAGCGCGTTCTTTCTGGTTCCGAATTTCGTCAGCTTGCCGATGCCGGTAAACAGGAAAATTCCAACGACGTAGTAGATCACCGTGCCGATTAAAATCCAAAAAATAATGTTCCGCGAGCCTGCGGGGGCTTCGGCGCCCGCCGTCGCCAGAATCATCATCGGGATCGTGATCTGCACCACAAAGCCCGACATGCCCTGCGCCACCGCGTCGTTGATGATGTTCGCTTTCGTCGCGATGTATCCCGCCAGCAGCAGCATCAGCAGCATAAACGTCTGGTTTAACAGTGTCTCAAACAAAAACCGGTCCCCGCTAAATTCTTGTAATCGCCGCGGCCTCGATCTCGTCGCGGTCGATGGTAAAAAACAACCGAAGCAGATAGGCGTTCAACTGCTTTCCGGATTCTTTCAGCATGATCTCGCGCGCCTCGTCGTGGGTGCATTTCGGCCGGTAGATACGGTCGGTGCACAGCGCCGAGTAGGTGTCCGCGATCGCCAGAATCTGGGATTCGATCGGGATATCGACCGCCGCCATGCCGTAGTATCCGTTGCCGTCGACGCGCTCGTGGTGGTACAATACCCAGTCGCTGATCTCGCAGAAGTAGGTTTGATCCAGCATCTGTTTGCCCATGCGCGGGTGCAGCTTGATGACCTCGAACTCCTCCGCGGTCAATTTGTCGGGCTTGTTCAGAATCGTGTCGCTGACGCTGAGCTTCCCGATGTCGTGCAGCATCGCGGCGTCCAGTAAATGCGAGAGGCGGATACTGTCCTGGGTCTCCTCGGGCAGCACATAATAGAACACCCGCGTCAGGTTGTAGACGTGTTGGGAGTGGCCGCGCGTATAGCGGTCCTTCATCTCAAGCGCGCTGACGCAGGCCTTCATGATCTCCATGTTCTTTTTGCGCAGGTCGGTGGCCAGACGCTCCTGCGCCCAGACCATGCCCAGCACAAACAATGCGCCCAGCAAAAAGATGAAGGTTACAAAGTAGTAGAAGAAGTCCACCTCGTAGAACATCACATGAAACGCGCCGACGAGATAGCCCACGGAGAAGAGGTAGAGTATCGACAGCAGTGCGTACTCGAGGTAATTCCGGCGGGCCTGCCCGTAAGCGGACTCCCTGGAATAGCGCAACAGCCGGTGGAACCGGATGATTGCCAGCACCATCAGTCCGAATCCTGAAAAAATGAATAGCAAGGATACATACTTCATAAAGGGGGTTCTCCAGTGGGTTAGGGGTGAGTTTGTATCGCTGTTCCTTGATATAAATTTTCGTACAGCCGTTCCTCAAAGCCTGCCTTTCGCATGGCGTCCGCCGTGGCGTCGATGTCGTACGCGGTGCGGTGCAGATGCAGCGCGCCCCGGTCGTCCAGCACCGCGAACGCCGCCCGCGGGTCTCCGTCGCGCGGCTGCCCGACCGAACCGGGATTTCCGTGCGTCCGCGCGCCGCGCTGCCACAGTGCCTGCTTGTGGGTATGTCCTGTCAAAAACAGCGTCGCATCAATGCCGTCCGGAAAACAAAAATCGTTACAGTACTCGAACAGATAATCCTCAGGGCCGCCGTGTACCGCGCAAAACGCCGGGGTGTCGAAGCGAAACGGACACTGCGTGAGCCACTCCCGCGTCGCGGAGTCGATGACGGCGCGCTGCGCGTCGATCAGCCGGTTGACGGTCGTCGAGCGCGCCTGTAAGCCCGTCAGCAGATATTCCTCGTGGTTGCCGCGCAGATGCAGGATCTTTCGCTGCTGTAGCAGCCGCGCGCATTCCACCGGTTTGTTGTAGTAACCGACGACGTCGCCGAGCGAGTAGATGTCCGCGCACCCCATCTGATCCAGCGCGGCCAGCACCGCCTTCAGCGCGGCCAGATTTCCGTGAATGTCGGCGATAAACCCCGTCATGGCCGCACGATCCAATCCGTGATGTAGCGCAGTGCGCGGCCGTAGCGGACACACTGCGGGTCGGGGCGCCGGTGCTCGAGATAATACTGAATCGACATCGCGGCCTCGTTGTAGCCGAACTTCGCGCGAATCGAGGTCGACGACGAGACGCGGGGGTTGACCTCCAGCAGCTGCGGAACCCCGCTGTGCAGCCGGAACTGGTAGTTCGTCGGCCCGACGGGTTTGCAGGCGCGGGTGATCAGGTAGGTCGCGTTCTCGATCGCGGGCTGTTTGATCATAACCTCGGCCTTGGCGGTCGCGCCCTCCTGACTTAACCGGCGCTTCAGGATCAGCTGGTCGCAGAAGCTGCCGTCGCCGAGCCCGAACACGCCGACCGTGTACTCCTCGTCGTCGGTGCCCACGATCTTCTGAGTCATGAACTCGTAGCCCATCTTGTAGCGGTAGTAGTTGAAGTCGGTCTCGTTGTCGATGCGCACAATGCCTTTTCCGGCGCGGGAGCGGCGCGGTTTCAGCAGGAACGGCCGTCCGAACTGACCGCAGAAATCCTCGTATCCGCCCGTGATCGCGCTTGGAATAGTGTAGATGTCCAGCCCGTTCTCGAGCATCCAGTTGCGCGTCGTCCACTTGTCGCGGAACAATGCGTTGATCTCCGGCGGGTTGACCACCAGTTTCCCGGCGATGTCCGACAGCCGGTCCCACGCGGCGCACACCGCGTCGATCTCCTGCTCGATGCCGAAGAACACCAGATCGATGTCCTTCGCCTCGATGATATCCCGCAGGTATTCGGGGTAATCCGGCGCCGCTGCGGGACGCGCGACCACAAAATCATCGGCGAGATACTGGCCGACCGCGTCGGGGAAGATGTCGGTGCCCACGATGTGCACGTTCATGCCCGACAGGCGCAGCGCGTCGATGATGCCGTATCCGACGATCGCGCCGACCGCCGTCACCAGGATGTTCCATCGTCTCATAGGCTACTCTCTCGCCGCGCCGAACACGGTCATGCCGTCGATCGGTGACCCGGTGCGCGGGTCGGTCACCGCCACCGTCTCGTGTTTGCTGTTCGTGTAGGTCAGCACGGATTTATTCGGCGCCGTCCACACGACCGCCAAGCCGGTGTGCCGGCGTCCGTACTCGTCGCTGCCCTGCTCCGTCGTGTCCGCTTTCTGCGAATCGACGACGGTCAGGAACTCCGCGCCCTGCTCCCCGGCCGGAATCCACTCCAACGTGTGGGTGTGGCCGCTGATCATGTAGTCGGGTTTCATCGCGTTCAGCGCGTCGAGAATCTGTTGACGCACGGCGCCGAGATACTCGGACCCCGGATGCGCGATCGGCACATGGCAGATCGCAATCCGAAGTTGAACGCCGCTGTCGGCGTAGGGTTTCGTCTTGTTGAGCTCGTTTAAAAACGCGAGCTGGTCCCGCCGGTACGCGTCGAACTGCGCGGTGCCGTAGAACTCCCACCAGTCGTCGGCGTGGTCCTCGCCCATGTCCAGCACGACGCCCCAGACCGGCCCCAACCGGAACGTGTAGTAGAAGCGGTCTCCGTCGGCGCCGACGGAGCGGTGCAGCTCCTCGGCGCGGTTGCCCTTGACCTCGTGGTTGCCGCGCGCGTATACGACGGGGTGGCTGCCCCCCGTGACGCCGTTCGCGATGACCAGCGCGCGGCGCAGGTCGGCCTCGTGGTTGAGGAAGGAGGCGTGGTCACCCGTTAGAATCAGAAAGTCGAGCGCATCGCCGAAATAGCGCGCCGTTTCGATCCCGGCAGCCGTGTAGTCGTGGGTGTCGGAGACGGCGTAATACTGGATGCCGTCCGACGCGTCGACCGGATAGAACGCAAACGTCAGGCTGCGCGCCGTACCCTTGATGCCGCCGTAGGGGCCGCGGTACAGCACCGTCTGCGCGTGGATCTCGTAGCCGCCGGCCTTGTCGAGCGCCGCCATCGGCACGCTGATTTTATGCACCGTCGTCTCGCTGCGCGCCGAGCCGTTGTAGGTATCGTGGTAGTCGACGCCGCCGACCGTCACCCAGCCCAACGCGTCGGCGCGGGTCGTGAACACAATCTGGTAGCTGTCCTCCACCGCAAAGACCGCGGGCTTGTCCTTGACGCCACCCGCGCCGATGCCGTAGAACGCGCAGAACGCGGCGACCGCCACCAAGGCGATCAACACGGTTTTGATCCCTTTCAGCGGGCGCTTGCCCGCCGGGCATTTCCAGATCAGCAGACCGACCGCCGTCACCGCGGCTGTGAACCCTGCGGTGATGCCGAACTCCGCCAGTACAATCGGCAGGTTGCAGCGGGTAATCATGTAGACCAGCCCGCCGAGCAGCAGCGCGCCGGCAATCAACAGGACGATGCCGCGGCGGCGCTTGCGGCGCAGTTGGATCGCCGACAGAATCAGCAGCGCCACCAGCACAGCCATCAGCAGCGCGGGCAGCTGTTTAATACCCGCCATGCTTCCGAGCCCGCTCCAGTAGGGGCGCAATGAAAAAAACAGCATGGTGGTCAATAAGTGAGTCACCAACGCCGCGATACGGGTTCCGGATGAATTGCGGGTCATACTGCGCCTCCTTTACGGCCCCCAGATGTATCGGGGTGCGTCGGGCCCGGTGTTCATCAGCAGATCCAACACCGAGACATAGTGATTGAACGGTTTTACTAACTGTGGATATTCCGGATAATTATACTCAATGTAATTTAGCGAGACCCCCGCCTTGCGAAACAGCTCCTCGTCCATGAACTCCTTTGCGGCGGGGCCGTTGAGGAACCAGTCGCACTCCAGCTTGCGGCAGATTTCAAGGACTTTGCCGCCCTCCTTGCCGCCCGCGCAGCCGAGGTCGGCGGCGTTGTGGAATTCGACAGCAATCCCGAGCTCCCGGCAGATATACTGTGTCATGTACTGATTCATCTCGGACAGGTTCTCCCACTGCCGCGCAAGGTAGAAGTCGTCGAGCAGCTGCCGGTATCGCGCGCTGTGGGGCGCCTTGGCGTAGGTCAGCGACAGCGTCTTGTGGTGCTTGCTCTGCCAGTTGTCCGAGCGGTCGATCTCGACGTCGCAGATGCGCTGGTCGAAGCGGTTCTTTGTGATGACCGGTACCGAGAGCCACAGATCGCCGCCCCGCGTCGGAATGATGTTCCGGGTGCGCCAGTCGCGCTTGGTGAACTGGACATCGTCGTAAAAAACAAAAACATCCACCGCGTGGATGAGATCGAAAACGCCCTTCCACGGGATATAGTTGCTCTGCAGCATGGCGATCTTTCTCATACGCGGCTAAGCCTCGAAAAACCCGCGGACCGACTGCACAACGTGTGCGAGCTCGGCTTCGGTCATGCCGTTGAACAGCGGCAGCCGCAGCAGGCGCGCGGCGTAATCCTCGGTCAGCGGCAGATCCTCGGCGCGGTAGCCCATCGACCGGCCCAGCGGCGCCGAGTGCAGCGGAAGATAGTGGAACACCGCGCCGACCTCGCAGGCGCGAAGATGGTTCAGCATCGCGTCGCGCTGTGCGCCGTCGGCTAAAATCAGATAGAACATGTGCGCGTTGTGGGTGACGTCGTCCGGAATATAGGGCAGCGCCAGCGCGCCAGTCTGCGCCAGCGGCGCTAGCCCCGCGTAGTAGCCGTCCCAGATGCGCAAACGGTCGTCGCGGATCTCCTCGAACCGCTCAAGCTGACCGCACAGCATGGCGGCCAGTGTGTCGGCGGGCAGATAGGAGGATCCCGCCGCCTGCCAGGTATATTTGTCGACCTCCCCGCGGTAAAAGCGGCTGCGGTCGGTTCCTTTTTCGCGAATAATCTCGGCGCGGGTCTTGTCGGCCGGGTTGCGAAACGTGATCGCGCCGCCCTCGCCCATGACGTAATTCTTGGTCTCGTGGAAGCTGTAACAGGCGAAATCGGCGTCGATGCCGCAGGGACGGCCCTGATACAAGCTGCCGACGGCTTGCGCCGCGTCCTCGACGATCAGCAGATTGTGTTTGCGCGCAAGCGCGTTGGCAGCCGTCATGTCGCAGGAAACCCCCGCATAATCCATTGTACACAGTACCCGCGTTTTTTCGGTAATGAGTGTTTCGGCCAACGCGAGATCCATGTTCATGGTTTTGGGATCGATGTCGCAGAATTTCAGCGTCGCGCCGCGCAGTAAAAACGCGTTCGCCGTCGAGGAGAAGGTGTAGGACGGCAGAATCACCTCGTCGCCCGGGCCGACCCCGCACAGCATCGCCGCAAGCTCCAGCGCGTGCGAGCAGGACGTCGTCAGCAGCGCGTTGCCGATCCCCTGTTTCTCACAGAGCAGCGCCGTCGCGCGCTCGGTGAACGGGCCGTCGCCGCAGAGTTTTCCGCGGGTCGCCTCTGCTATATATTGCCGTTCGAGATCGGTGATAGAGGGTCTGCAAAAGTGGATCATGGTCTTCCCCTTATAATTTATAACAAACAGTATACAGTATATTTATTCAATGCGCAACAACGATTCTTGTGGTTCCGGCGGGGATTTGGTATAATGTTGTCACTTTGGAACGAAACGGGAGGAACGGCGGTGCGGCAAACCAGGACCGGGCATTTTTCCGACAACCGAATCCGGTGGACAATGCTGGTGTGCAACGCGCTGATACTGGCGCTCTGTCTGCTGTTCCTGTCGCCGAAACTCGCCAACAACGACGACTTCATCATCCACGGACTGACGGCGGGGATCTACGGCGTTCGATCCGCCGCAACCGTCCATACCAACGTTGTTTTGGCGACACTGCTGGTCTGGCTCCAGACGCGCGCGCCCGCCCTGAACTGGTTTGTGACGCTGGAGGTTTTCGCGCTGTTCGCGTCGGTGACCGCGGTCTCCACCTTGGTCTGGCGCCACAACCCAACGGTGCGCGGCCTGCTGCTCGCGCTGGCGCTGGCGCTCAGCGCGGGGCCCTTTTTCTACACCGAGATCCATAACACCAAGAGCACACCGCTCATCGCCGCGGCGGGTCTGCTGCTTTTTATATACGGGTTGCGGCAACGCCGGAAATTCTCCTGGATCTGCGGTGCGCTGCTCGCTGTTTTCGCCGCTTTTCTGCGGTTGCAGGCCTTTTTGCTGGGCTGCGCCTTTGCGGGCGGCGCGATTTTGCTGCTGTTGTTCCTGCCGGGTGAAAAAACGATCCGTTTGTGGCTAAAAAACAACTCGCGGTATATTATTTCGCTCGCGCTGCTATTGGCCGCCGTTTTTGCGCTGACCGGCGTCGACCTCCTCTACGCCAAGACGCACAAGGACGTCGCCTACTACCGCGCCTACAACGCCGCGCGCGGCGCGGTGTCGGATTTCGACCTCGCCGACTTCGACGCCAACTACGACGCCTACCGGTCGCTCGGGCTGTCGCGAAACGACCTCGAGATGATCCGGAACTGGAGTTTCGACGACCCCGCGCAGTTTGACATCGACACCTTGCTGGCTGTCGCCGCGCTGCCGCGTGGCGGTCCGACCACCGCCCGGCGGTTTACCGCGGGGTTGCAGCAGGTGCTCTCGAGTGATCTGTTCCATGTGACCGCCGTCGTCTCGACGCTGTCACTGCTGCTGTTTTTCCTGCGCGGGCCGCGCAGTTTGTGGCGGCTCGTCGCGATCCTCTGGCCGTTCGCGGGGCTCGTTGTCTGCCTGCTGTTCTTCAGCGTCATCGGCCGCACGACCCACTGGGTGTTGTCCGGCATTCTCGGCGCAGCGCTGTTGAGCGCGTTTTACGCCGTCGACGTCGAGACGCCGCAGACCAAACCGCTGCCCCGCACCCTGCTCTGCGCCGCCGTATTGCTGCTCGCCGCCGTCGGTTTCGGGCTCTACGCCGCGCCGCGCGTCCGCTTCGACCCCAACCCGCCCGAGCGCGTCTCGGCGTTCAACGACGTCGCCGCCGACAAGGCGCATCTCTACGTCGCGGAGCTGACGACGCTGCCCGCGCTCGACGCCATGACGCCGGTCTTCCGCGCCGCGCCGTTCGGCTTTTTCGAGAACCTCTATTTTCTGGGCGGATGGGACAGCGAGTCGCCCGCCAAAAACAGCATTCTCACCCGCTTCGACATCGACGGATCGGTCTGGGAGGCGCTCGCGCGCCGCGACGACGTCTTCCTGCTCGACTCCTTCCTGTACGACCAAAAGTTCACCTATATGCGCGAGAATTACTATGCCGACGCGCGCGCCGCGATGATCGGCCAGCTCGGCGGCCAGTACGTCTTCGCGTTCACACGGGACATCGCGAACTACACCGAGAACAGCACGCTGACCGCCTACGACCTCACGGCCGGGACCAGCGCCGTCCACCCCGACTTCGTCACCGTTTCGCTCAAGATCAACCGCGAGCTGCCCGACGGCGCGGTCGTCTGGTTCCGGATCGAGACCGATTCGGGCGGGCAGACCTACCGCACCCGCGTCATCCAGTCCGCCGACGGCACCGCGCTGACCGCCGACATCCCCTACCTCGATCTCTCTTTCAGCGCGACGTACCGGCTGCGCGTCTTGTTGCCGACCGACGCGGGTTCCGTCGAGGCCGCGGCCGCGCTTCCCTTTGTTTTTTATTAAATTTTACAGATACAGGAGCACATCATGATCATTCTTTGGGGTTTCAGAAAAATGCAAAAACTGTTCGGGCAGTCGGGGCCTTACACCTGCAACAACTGCCACAACCACACATTGTTCGAGATTATCCGCGTCCGCAACTGGTTCACGCTGTTCTTTATCCCGCTGTTCCCGGTGTCGGGGAAATACTACAATCTGTGTCCGGTCTGCCGCCAGGGCTACGAGCTCACGAAGCAGCAGGCGCAGGAGCTGGTCAACCAGGAGCGCATCGAGGCGCAGTCGACCGAGATCCACTGATTCAGCGCAACAAAAAGGGCGGAAGAAACACTGTTTCTTCCGCCCTTTCTTATCGTTCGGGTACCGGCTATTTCGCTTTTTTGATCTGATCGGCGATCGTCGCCACCTTCGGGACGTCGGCGATGCTCTTGCTGTAGTAGGCGTACTTCACGGTGCGGTCGGGCGCCACGACGAAGCAGGCGGGCAGCTGGAGTTCCTCGCCCTCGTACGCGCCGTGCTCGAACCCGGCCACCTTGGTCTCGTCGATGCGCTTCATGACGCCGTCGCCGCCGACGAGCGCCGCCATGTCCTTGACCGGACGGATCGCGAACTCACGGTAGAGTGCGCAGTCGGGGTCGCAGATGATCTCGAACGGCAGCGCCTTGGCCGAACCCAGCTCTTTCGCGACCAGCGCGGGGTCGGATTGCAGCACCACCTTGACCTGACCGCCCGCCTTCTTGATGAGGTTGTAGTTCTCTTTGATCTCGTGGATATCGAGCTGACAGATTGAACAGCCGTAGTAACGCAGGAAGTAGAGTGCGGTCGTCTTGCCGTCCAGCGCTTTTTTCAGTGTCGATTTCTTGACAAACGGGCCGGTGTAGCTGAAATCGCGCATCTTCGCGCCCGGCCGCAGCTTGGCGCCCTCGGCGCTCATCGCGGCGCTCAGCAGTTCCATCGCGCGCTTCACGGTATCGAGCGGACAGGCGAGGTTGACGCGGATAAAACCCTCGCCGTCGGCGACGAAATCACCCGCGTATTCGATGAACAGCCCCTGTTCGGTGATGCGGTCCTGCAGATCGCGGTCGGAATAGCCGTATCCGCGCAGATCGATCCACGCGAGGTAGGTGCCCTCGGGAACCGTGAATTTCGCCTTGGGCAGATTCTTTTTGATGTATTTGTCGACGTACGCGAAGTTCTTGTCGACATAGGCGTTCATGGCGTCAACCCAGCCGGCGCACTCGTTGTACGCCGCGATGCAGGCGTCGATCGACAGCGGGTTGGGCATGCCGCAGCTGTGGTTCATGCGCCATTCCATCGCGATGTCGGGATCCGGAATAATGATGTTCGACAGCTGGTTACCGGCCAGATTGAAGGTCTTGCTCGGCGCGGTGCAGGTGATGATGCGCTTCTCTTTCGGGAACAGCTTCGCGAGCGGAATGTGCTTGACGCCCTTGCGCCGGATGTCGAAGTGGATCTCGTCGCTGACAATCATCACGTTGTTGCGCAGACAGATCTCGCCGACGCGCTGCAGCTCCTCCTTCGTCCAGACGCGCCCCGTCGGGTTTTGGGGCGAGCAGAACATCAGCATCGTGTTTTTGGGGTCGGCCGCCTTCTTCTCGAGGTCGGCGTAGTCGATCGTGAAATAGCCGTCGGTGTTGATCAGCGGGCTGTACACCGGCTTCCGCCCGTACCACTTCACCGCATTGTTGAACGGGGTGTAGGCGGGGGTGTTCATGATGACGCCGTCGCCCTTTTTCGTCAGCCGCGCCACGCACTGGTACAGCGCCTCGACGACGCCGGACGAAAAGACGATGGAGTCGAACTCGATATCCCAGTCGTGCCGCGTCTTCATCCAGCGGATGACCGACAGGTAGTACGCGGGGTCGAGCGGCAGGCTGTAGCCCAGAATCCGCTTGTCGAGGCGCTTCTTCATCGCCTCGAGGATGGGCGGGGCGCACGCGAAATCCATGTCCGCCACCCACATCGGGATATACTCGGGCGGCAGGTCGGGGTTCAGAATCGCGCCCGCGTCGTATTTTAAGCTGTTGGTGCCCTCTCGCGGCACGATCTCGTCGAAATCGTAGCTGCCCTTCTGCGCGCGGCCCGTCACCTTCGCCGCGACCTTCTCGGCGACCGCCTCGGCCTCGCCGCCGAACTTCGCCATGACCTTCTCCAGCTTCTTGACCGTCGCGGCGGGAAACAGGCTCGGCATCATCTCGATGACCGCCCGCAGCGGCATGTCCAGCGCCAGCCCGATCTGCGGATGATCGATCAGCCCGGGAACCTCCCGCGCGACCGCCTGTTTCGCCTCCTCGTTGTTGAGCAGCTCCTTAATTTTGGAATCTAAACTTAATGCCATTCCGTTCCCCTTTCGTTTATCAAGTCGTATGGATCCAATTGCGGACTTGTTTTACTTCATGTACCGGTCGAACAGCGTCGCCGCCAGCGCAAAATGCGCCTTCATGCCGGCCAGCGCCCCCTGCTCGTCGCCGCGCGCACAGGCGTCGGCGATCCCGGCGTGCTGGTCGATGGCGTCGGCCTGCATATCGGTGTACTCGTGGTAGCGCCGCACCAGCATCTCCCACAGCACCAGATAGCGCGTGTAGTTGATGCGCAGCTGCACGTTCTTACACGCCTCGAACAGCGTGCTGTGGAACAGGCTGTCGTAGTGGTAGTACTTCTTCATGTTGGCGGGATCGCGCTGTTTCTGCACAATGTCCTGCAGCTTGGTCCCCGTCTCGCACAGGGTTTCGGCCGCCGCGCAGTTCTCGATGGCCGCGCGGTTGAGCACCGAGACCATCTCGTTGACGTCGAGCGTAAACCGCAGATCAAAATCGATGACCCGTGCGCCCGAGTTCGTGATGTTGTCGACCAGCCCGTCGATGTACAGATGGTTGATGGCGTCGCGGACCGGCGTCGAACTGACCCCGAACTGCGTCTGCAGATCGCGGTTGATCAGTTTTTGCCCAAACTTGATTTTGTGGCTGATGATGTCGTCTTTCAGCGTCTCGTAGAGCTGTTCGCTGAGCGTTTTCCGCTGCAAAGCCAAGGCCGTTCCTCCGCTTTTTTGGTTAGCATCATCATACCACAGCCCCCGTCTCCCTGCAACTACAGCAACTTCAAAATAATTTACACAATCATTTTGAACATTGTTGCGTGTGCAAGTGTTTTATAGGTTATTTTCATGTGTAATTCTTTATTCAAAACGCTGTAAAAAGGGTTGCGCAGGACGGAGGAATGTGCTACAATCATCTTGCGTGATGCATCACGCATCACAAGAAAACTCGCTGGAGGAAAGCTATGTTAGACGAACGTTACCCCGCGGAACCTTACCGCGTAAAAGTAGTGGAATATGTGAAAATGACGACCCGCGCCCAGCGCGAGGAGATCATCAAGAAGGCGGGCTACAACACCTTCCTGATCGATTCTGAGGACGTCTACATCGACCTGCTGACCGACAGCGGCACCAACGCCATGAGCGACAACCAGTGGGCGGGGCTGATGCTGGGCGACGAGGCCTATGCCGGCAGCCGGAACTTCTACCATCTGCGCGACACGGTGCAGGAGCTGTTCGGCTTCAAATACATGGTGCCCACCCACCAGGGCCGCGGCGCCGAAAATATTCTGAGCACCATCGCCATTAAAAAAGGCCAGTATGTGCCGGGCAATATGTACTTCACGACGACGCGGTACCACCAGGAGGCGAACGGCGGCATCTTCCGCGACATCATCTGCGACATCGCCCACGACGCCGCGGCCTACGCGCCGTTCAAGGGCGACATCGACCTCGGAAAATTGCAGGCGCTGATCGACGAAGTCGGCGCGGAGAACATCGCGTACGTCTGTCTCGCCGTCACCGTCAACATGGCGGGCGGCCAGCCCGTGTCGATGGCGAATATGCGCGCCGTCCGCGCGTTGTGCGACCGCTACAACCTGAACGTGTTCTACGACGCGACGCGCTGTGTCGAGAACGCTTACTTCATCAAAGAGCGCGAGGATGGGTACGCCGACACCTCGATCAAGGACATCGTCCACGAGATGTTCAGCTATGCCGACGGCTGCACGATGTCGGGCAAAAAGGACTGCATCACGAACATCGGCGGATTCCTGTGCATGAACGACGAAGAGTTGTTCCTGCAGGCCAAGGAGATGGTCGTCGTCTACGAGGGCATGCCCAGCTACGGCGGCATGGCGGGCCGCGACATGGAGGCGATGGCGCGCGGTCTGCGCGAGGCGATGCAGGAGGAATACATCGAGCACCGCATCAAACAGGTCCGCTATCTCGGCGATCTGCTGCTCGAAGCAGGGGTTCCCGTCGTCGAGCCGATCGGCGGCCACGCCGTCTACCTCGACGCGCGGCGCTTCTGCGACCACCTGACGCAGGACGATTTCCCGGCGCAGGCGCTGGCGGCGCAGCTCTATCTCGCGTCGGGCGTGCGCTCGATGGAGCGCGGCATCATCTCGGCGGGGCGAGACGACAAAACCGGCGAGAACCACAAGCCGAAGCTCGAGCTTGTCCGCCTGACGATTCCACGCCGCGTCTACACCTACGCGCACATGGACACCGTCGCGAGAGCCGTCATCGACCTCTACAACAACCGCAAGGACATCAGGGGGCTCCACTTCGTCTACGAGCCGAAGATGCTGCGCTTCTTCAACGCCCGGTTCGAGCAGAACTGATATAGTGATTAGCTACTAGTTATTAGTTTCTAGTTATTAGTGATTAGAGAAAAAAAGCCGCGCTGCGCGCGGCTTTTTTGTGTTGACGACCAATTCCCATCCTTCGTTCAAAACAATCGTCTCGAACGCCCTTTATTCCAAAGTGCCGCGCTTTCGCGCGGCACTTCCATTCACTAGTTACTAATAACTTATATCTAGTAACTATTCTCGTCTCTCTCTATGGTCTGCACGGCGTCGCGAAAAGGCATTCCCACTCCAGCCGCCCTACGATGCCGTCCTCCGCCAAAAAGGAGCGCAGCTGGAAATCGCGCAGCGCGGCGTCGGTCAGCGGGCCGAAGATGCCGTCGACGCTCAGGTTGTAGCCGTTCTCGTTGAGCGCGCTCTGCGTGAAACTGACGTAGTTGTTGCGCTGTCCCCGCACGACTGCCGGCAGCCCCTCGGTGATGTGGATAAGCGACGGCAGATAGCGGTTGTCGACGACGAAGCTTTCGCTGTTGACCTCGATCGGGCCGACAAAGCTGAACGCGCCGCTCTCCTCCGCGGCCTCGTGCAGCTGCTCGAGGTTGCCAGCGGCGTTCGGCGAGATGCGGAACGCGAGCCCGAAATAGAAGTGGCGGTTATCCAGGCACTCGCCGGTAACCGGCACGAAGGCCTGACGCACGATGATGGGCCGGTTGTAGAAACTGCGCAGCCGGTTCCACGCCAGCATGGTCAGCCGCGTCGTCCACAGGATCGGCAGGTCGCCGCCGAACTCACGGACGAGCAGCGTGTTGCCGAGGCTGTACGGCATGGGTTGGTTCGGTGTGCGGGTGTAGCGCTCAAGCGCGCGGGTCTGTTCGTTAAATACCAATATTAAAGCCATCATTCATTCCCCTTTGGTTTGTCATTCCACAGTATGCGCCGCGCGGGAAAATGTGACGACAAAAACCGCGCTCTTTCGACATGCGGCTTTTTCCGGTTTACGGCGGCGGCGATTTGCGCTATAATAGGGCAAATCTTTTTTCGAGGTGGCGCTTTTGGACAAGACAGCAATCGTGACGGGCGGCAGCAGCGGCATCGGGCGCGCGGCGGCGGCGGCATTGTCCGCAGCGGGGTACCGCGTGTTTGAGTTCAGCCGCAGCGGCACCGACTTCGACGCCGTCACCCACCGCACCGTCGACATCACCGACGAGACTGCGCTCTTCGACGCCGTCCGTTCGGTCGCCGCCGAGACCGGCGGGCTCGATCTGCTGGTCTGCAACGCCGGCACCGGTATCTCGGGCGCGGTCGAGATCACGGAACTCGCGGAAGCCCGGCATCTGTTCGAGGTCGATTTCTTCGGCGCGGCGGCCTGTGCGCGCGCCGCGCTGCCCGCGCTGCGCGCCCGCAAGGGGCGGATTATCTTCGTCGGCTCGGTCGCGGGCCTCATCTCGATTCCGTTTCAGGCCTACTACTCGGCGGCGAAAGCGGCGATCGGGTCGCTCAGCGACGCGCTGCGCGGCGAGGTTGCGCCGTTCGGCATCTCGGTGTGCTGCGTGCTTCCCGGCGACGTCCGCACCGGCTTTACCGCGGCCCGCACGCGCGACGACCGCGGCGACGATCTGTACAGCGGGCGCATCGCGCGCTCGGTCGGCGGCATGGAGAAGGACGAGCAAAACGGCATGTCCCCCGAGACTGTCGCCCGTTTTCTGGTGCGGGTCGCGCAAAAGAGGCGGGTCGCCCCGACCTACGTTGCCGGAACCGCTTACCGCCTGCTTGTTTTCCTGACCCGCATCCTGCCGCGCTCCGCCGTGCGCTATTTCGTGTCGCTGCTGTACGCGCGGTAACCGAAAACAACACAAGACCCGGAGAATTCTCCGGGTCTTTTTATGTCTTTTCCGTCCGCGCTGGCCGATGATTGTCGGGGTCGCGGGCAAACAGGCGGATCGCAGTGACGATAAAGATCAGCTCGGCCGCTGCGATGTACGCGTCCTTCAGATCGAACGCGACCCGTCCGCGCACGAGCAGAAAATCCAGGCTGCCGTTCCAGAACAGTTTGTCGAACAGGCTGCACAGCGCGCCGGAGAAACCCAGCGCCCACACCGCCGTCACCGCGCCCGGCGCGCGCGCCCGGGATCTTTCGCTGTGCCGCCACGCCAGCAGCATACCGCCCAGCACGGCGATATTGATCGCGGTCGCGGTCACGGGGTCGCGCAGCGCCGGAATCCACAATCCGAGCCAGATCTGATTGTTGTTGCGCGCGGGCGCGAGCGCCAGCCACCCCGCAATCAACTCCTTCCCGAAATAGAACCGGGCCTGCGCCCAGTTCTTGCTCCCCTGATCCAGCGCGATCAGCGCCGCAATCAGCGCCGCGTTTTGCAACTTTACGTTGGTTCCCCGCAAATCTCCGTCAGCCTGTCGTTGAGTTTTTGGTAGATTACCTTCATACATTCCTCGCTCGACAGCGCCACCGCCTCCCCGACCGGCACCCAGCGCACCCCGCTGTTCTCGTCGGGTTTCATGCGCAGCGCGTCGTCGTCGGGCGCCTCGAGCAGAAACGTCGCGTTGAGATGGATGTGCGCCGACACAAAAACCCCGCGTTTGACGTGCGGGTTGACGCACAGCGCCTCGAGCGAAAAGATGTCCTCATCGAGCGCGCGGACGCCCCGCACCCCCGTCTCCTCCGCCGCCTCGCGCAGCGCCACCGCCAGCAGGTTGCTGTCGCCGTCGGCATGACCGCCCGTCCACGCCCAGCTGTCGTAGATGTTGTGGTACGCCATCAGCACATGGGTGCGCGCGGGATTGACGATCCACGCCGACGCGGTAAAATGCGCGAGCGTGTTGTCCCGGCGCAGCACATCGCGCTGCTCGACGAGGTATCTCAGCAGCAGCAGGCGGTCGGTCTCCTCCTGCGCGCAGCGGGGCTTAAAACGATTCAGTTGTTCCTCAAGATTCCACATATCACTTCATGTACAGTTCAATATATTCGCACATCGCGGCGAAAAATGCGTTTCGGGCCTCCACATTGTACGCGAGGCCGTGGTCGTCGTCCTGATACACCACATAGCGGTGCGGCACCCCGGCGGCCGTCAGCGCGGCGTCCAGCGTCTCGGCGTTGGAGATCGGCACCGTCAGATCCTTCGTCCCGTGCGCGAAGATCGCCGGAACGCTGTCCGCGGTGATGTAGGTCACGGGCGACGCCGCCGTCAGCGCCGGTTCGGCCAGCGCAAGCTCCGCGCGGGTGAACGGCCGATAGATCAGGCGCCCGATGTTCTCGAGCAGGATGTCCCCGAAGATGTTCTCGGGATAGAGGTTGGGATCGGTCAGCGCCGACGGCGCAGCCTGCCCGACGCAGAACGCGATCGGAATCGGCGACACGTCGGCGTTCTTGAACGCGTACAGCAGCGCAAGGTGCCCGCCCGACGAGTACCCCATCAGCGCGACGGAGCGAAGCGTGATGCCGCGGTCGGCGCATTCCTGTTTCAGCGCCGTCAGCGCGGCGGTGATGTCAAGCAGCATGATCTCCCAGTCGGCGGCCTCGTCGATCATACGGTAGTTCATCGACGCAACGACCAGCCCCATCTCGTTCAGCTCGGTCTGCCACGGGCGGTACTCGACCTTGTCGCCGCTCTGCCACCCGCCGCCGTGAATCAGCAGGAACGCGTCGGTCTCAAGCAGCGCGTCAGGCACCCGCGCCGGCAGATACAGGTCGAACTTCTGGCTCCCGGACGCGTGCCCGTAAGCGACATCGGGCGCCGCCTCGGCCTCCAGTATCACATCCGTCTCCTGCGGGGTCTCGGCCGGCGGCGTCGGCGCGGGCTGCGGGGTCGGTTCCGGCCCGTCCGCCGTCCGGCACGACGCCAGCAGCAACGCCGCCGCTGTCACAAGCACCAAAAAGATGTTTCGTATTCTCATAGATTCTCACTTCGCAGTATTTCGGCGAGGATCGCGTTGGAGACCAGCATGCCGCGCACCGTCAAGCGGATTATGGGCTCTTCCAGCACCGCGAAACCCTCGTCCGCGCATTTTTTCAGGAATTTCATCGTGTTTTCGCGAAGTTCGAAATTGTACTTATTGTATAGATCATCTATATTCAACCCTTCGTTTAATCTCAGATGCATGATGATCGCGTCGGTCACCGTCACGAGGCCCTCGTCGGCGAGGCCGTCGCGCCAGTCCACCGACGGCGCTGTCCCGAACCGCGCGAGGTAGTCCGCGAGGTCGGGCGGAAAGCTGAACCGCCGCCCATCAAGCGACATGTGCGCCGCCGGGCCGATGCCTAGATAGTCCGTGCAGCGCCAGTATTTCAGGTTGTGGCGGCTGGTCTTTCCGCCGCGCGCGAAGTTGGAGATCTCGTACTGCGCGAACCCCGCGTCCGCAAGCCGGGCGACCGCCTGCTCGTACCGCTCGGCCAGCGCGTCGCCGTCAGGCAGCGCGTGGCGGCGCGCGAAATCCGACGCCGGGTCGACCTTGAGCAGGTACGCCGAGAGGTGGGTCAGCGGCAGCGCGGCCAGTGTGGCAATCGTGTCGGACAGCCCCTGCGTCGTCTGCCCCGGCAGCCCCAGCATGATGTCCGCCGAGAGATTGTCGAACCCCGCCGCCGCGGCCATCGTGATCGCGCCGAGCGCCTGCGCCGCGGTGTGCCCCCGCCCGATGGTGCGCAAAACGGCGTCGTCGCAGCTCTGCACCCCGATCGACAGGCGGTTGACGCCCAGTGCGTGCAGCGCGGCCAAGTGTTCGGGAGTCGCGGTCTCGGGGTTGAGCTCCAATGTGATCTCGGCGTCGTCGTCGACCGCCATGCGCGCGCGGACGGCGTCCAGTATCTGCGCGATCAGCGCGGGCGGCAGCAGCGACGGCGTGCCGCCGCCGAAGTAGACCGTGTCGGCCCGCCGCGGCGCGAACGCCGCCAACTGGTGCGCCGCCGCTTGCGCGTAGCGCGCCGCGGTCTCCGCGCCGAAGGGCAGCGAATAGAAGTCGCAGTAGCCGCATTTCGCGGCGCAAAACGGCACATGCACATAGATTCCGGCCTGCTCCAAACCCGCTCGCTCCTTTGTATATTTGTACTTACATTATTGAATATTAAGTGCGGAATGTCAATTTTCGGTCCGCAAAATAATTTCTGAAAACTGTTGACAAACTTGGAAATTTGAGTAAAATAAGATTAGCACTCGAACACCTAGAGTGCTAACAAATCGAAAAAGGAGCGCAAAATGGACATCACAAAACGCCAGATGATGATACTGCGGCAGATCATTGCGCTCTACACCGCCTCGGGCGATCCGGTCGGCTCGAAACTGCTCAGCCAGCTGCTGGAAGACTTCTCGGTCTCCGCCGCGACGCTGCGCAACGAGATGCTGGAGATGACCGGGCTCGGGCTGCTCGAACAGCCGCACACCTCGGCGGGCCGCATCCCGACCAACGAGGGCTACCGCTACTACGTCAACCACCTGATCGTCGAGAAGCCGCTGACCCCGGCCGAGATCAAATACATCGACCAGAC
>JAVBVJ010000129.1:0-16821 GCA_031554355.1 Oscillospiraceae bacterium | reverse complement strand
TTTTATAAGGCACCCTGAAAATAATGCTTGACAAATGCTAAGGGCCCCTTTATAATATCCTTAAGGGACCCTGATTAATAATCTGAAAGGTGATACTATTATGAAATACATGGAGCATGATTCCGACAATGAGCTGGATTTATTTACCCAGCTTGCGAAACTGCAATGGCTGATGCGCCGCAGTTTTATGATGCATTCCGGCGGACACGGGCCGATGAACGACCCGCACCGCGGACAGGGACGCATCCTCGCGCTGCTGAAAATGCAGCCCGAAATCACACAAAAAGAGCTGTCCTATCTGCTGGATATGCGCCCGCAGTCGCTCGGCGAGTTTCTGCTGAAACTCGAGAAGAACGGCTACATCACGCGGACGCCCTCCGAGAAGGATCGCCGCATTGTCGAGATCAAACTGACCGACAAAGGCCTTGCGGAGACCGAACGCGCGCTCGACCGCAACGACGCCTTCCGGTGCCTGACCGAGGAGGAACAGCAGCAGTTCAACGCGTTCATCGAGCGCATTATGGCCTCGCTGCGCGAGAAGCTCGGCATGGACACCGAGGCGTCGGAGCAGGAATGGAAAAAGCGCGAGGAGATGCGCTTCGGCCACGGCGGCCCGCACGGCTGCGGCGGTCCCCACGGCGGCGACACCGCGGAGTGGAGCCGCAAGTTCGAGAAGATGCAGCGCAAGTTCCGCGAGTTCGGCATGGGCTTCCCGCCCGAAGGCGACGAACCGCAGGACGACCCGCGCTAAACAAACCACCACCGGGGAACCGGTGGTGGTTTCGATCAATGGATGCGCGCCTATCGCTTAACTATATGTTGTTGTGTCGTTCAGTTATACTTTTAGTATATATTGAAGTGTGAGCAGCTTGAAAAAAGGAGCGGCCTTAGGCGCGTTAAGATAGGAAAACAACTGTGGGAGTGATCTGTGATCACCTGCGGGCGAACGCAGTAGGGGCGATCTGTGATCGCCCGTGGGCGAACGCAGTTCGCCCCTACGGTTTCTTTATTGAAACGCTCATTTAAGGAGGGGTCTTTTCAATGAAATTGCCGTTAACAGATGGTAGAGGTACCTGTACTCGTCCTTTGTGATCCGATAGAATTCGCAATTCCGGCAGTAGGGGCGATCTGTGATCGCCCGTGGGCGAACGCAGTTCGCCCCTACTTTTGGCAATTTTTTTATAATCGCCTGTGATATTTAATAAACACAGAGTTGAGATATTAAGAGACCCCACCTTGCGGCCGCTCTTTTTGCTATGGTGTTAAGATCTCCGCGAGCCGTTTTTCGAAGTACGGCGTCCACAGTTCGCGGTACCCCGCGCGCATGGGGTGCAGATCGTCCTTCATGTAGAGCGCGAAGTGCGCGTCGATCTCGACATTGACCGCCTCGTCGTTCCACAGATCGATGAGCGCAACGTCCCATTTCGCGGCGATCTCCTGCATCAGGCGCACCAGCTCCCCGTACGCGTCGCTGTCGAATTTCGGGCTGGTGTAGAACACGACCGGGCAGTGCCATGTCTGCTGCGCGTAGACGATGATGTACTCGATGGCGCCCGCGACGGTTTTGGTGTCGAAATCCGCGAGCGACCGGCTGTCCGAGACACTGCTGAACGGCATCCCCTTCGTCGCGTCGTTCGTCGACAGCTGACACACAAAGACATCCGCCTCGATCGCGGGGTCGATTTTTTTCAGACGCGCGACGTAGGAGTTGTCTTTCATATCGGTCAGCGTCGTGCCCGAGACCGCCTCCTTGACGGCGACGATGCCGTCCCGCCGGACGAGGTAGTCGACAAACGACTGCTGCAGCGCGCCCGCGCCCGCCGTTACCGAGCTGCCCAGAAAGATCATCGTCTTTCCGCGCAGCGGGCTGTCCGGGAGTTCCGCCGTCTGTGCGACACTGTATTTTGCGCTGTTCCCCTCTTTAAAGATGCCGAGGTACCACGTCAGCAAGCCCGCGAACGCCACCACCAGAACGATCAGAACTGTCAGAACGACCATGCCTGTCTTCTTTCTTCCGCGTTTCTTTTTCATCATGTTATCCCCCTGCGGTCGCAAATCCGCGACCGCCTATTCGCTCTGCGTCACCGTCATCTTTTTCAGCTCGGCGGCGGGGCCGTATTTTTCGGCGAGCTGCGCCTCGGCCTCCTCCTTGGAGATGCGCCCCATGTTGTAGGTGGCCATGACCTGCACGTCCTTGTCGCGCAGCTTGTAGAACCGCAGCACGATGACCGAGAGGAACATGCCGACGGCCGGGAACAGCGTCATGCACATGAAGATGCCCGTTTTCGCGAGCTCGGTCTGGGTCGCGGTCTCCCCCGACACAAAGCCGAATACCGCCAGAATCGCGAATGCGAGCGGCCCCGCGACACTGCCGATCAGCTTGACAAAGAACGTCTGTACCGACGCGGCGACACCCTCGGCGCGCTCGCCGGTGTGGTAGGTGCCGTACTCCAGACAGTCGGGGGTGAACATGAACACGAGAACGCCCGTGATGCCGGCAAAGATGCCCTGAACAACCGCAGCCGCCATGTAGAGCCCGAAATTGCTGTAGCCTAAGAAGTAGCGCACGACGCCGAGCGCGGCGTTGATGATGGTCGCGTAAAAGTAGAGCTGAAACTTGTCGATTTTCTTGGTGATCATCGGGATAAACGCGCCGACAACCATCATCGGCAGCGCGGCGGCCAGCGAGATAACGGTGCCGAGATCCTGATCCCCGAGATTATACCGGGCGAAGAAGATGCCGAGCGTCATGGCAAAGTTCGTGAGGTTGCTGAAGAACAGCCCGATGTAGAAGATCAGCAGGTATTTGTTGCCCGCGACGTAGCGGAACATCTCTTTGAGCGTCACCTCTTTTTCGGGGCGGACGATGTAGCGCTCCTTGCCCTTGAAGAGCAGCGGAATCATCGTCACGGCGCCAAGGATTGAGAGCACTAAGCCTGTCATCGCCCAGCCCAACCGCGCCTGCACCATCGGCAGCGCCACCATGACGCCGATGATCCCGAATGTCGCGATGTAGCGCCCGATCGCCAGAATGCCGGTGCGCTCCTTGATGTTGTCGGTCATGGAGGTCGGCAGCACGAAGATCGGGACGTCGCACAATGTGTAGCTCATGTCCCACGCGACATAGCCGATGATGGCCCATGCGATCTTCGCGGCCGGGGACGCCGACGCCGGCAGGAAAAACAGAAAGATGCTGGAGATCGTGATGACCGGCAGCGAGATCCGCAGCCACGGCAGGAAACGGCCTCTCTTGAAGCGGATCTTGTCGATCAGGATGCCGAATAACGGGTCGTTGACCGCGTCCCAGATCTTCGTGACCAGCAAAATAACCGCGACCGCCGCCGCCGTGATGCCGACGTCGGCGAACATCACCTGCACGTTGAGCCCGATCAACCCGTAAAAGACATTCTGCCCGAAGAAATAGAGCGCGTAGGACGTCTTTTCGGCGCCGCCGACGCGATAGCCCTCTTTCAGTGGTCTTGCCATTCCTTTTCCTCCTAAGTTAATTGTTCGTTGAATGTTCCGGACGCTTGTTCCCCTGTCATTCAGAACAGCATGAATAATATAGCACAGTCCGCACGGATTTGTAATATAAATTGAAACCGTTTTGCCAATTTTTGGTGTGGTTGACAGAAATAATTGTGCAAAACGCCCAACCGGAACCGCGCCGCCGTCCCCGGCGGCGCGGCGCGTCAAAATGCGAACCGCCGCGCTAAGCGCGGCGGCTTTCCGGTTGGGCTCCCCAAATCTTGCCGATTTGTGGTATAGTAGGAGGAAACAAAAGCACTAGAGGAGCAGCTATGATTCATGCGGTCATTTTTGATTTAGACGGCGTCATCGTGTCGACGGACAGCTGCCACGCCGCGGCGTGGCGCAGCATCGCCGCGGACGAGGGCATCCCGGTCCCCGACGACATCGGCGAACAGGTGCGCGGCATCTCCCGCATGGAGAGCCTGGAACTGGTGCTAAAAAACGCCGAAAAGACCTACACGCAGGACGAGAAAGAGGCGCTCGCCGCGCGCAAGAATGCGCTCTACCGCACCTTGCTCGGCGGACTCTCCGCGGCCGACCTGCTGCCCGGCGTCGCGGATTTCCTGCGCTATCTCAAGAACAACGGCATCCGCGTCGCGATCGGGTCGTCGAGCAAAAACACCGCGTATATTCTGAAAAAAATCGGCTTGGCCGACAGCTTCGACGCGGTCGCGGACGGCACAATGATTCAAAACAGCAAGCCCGATCCCGAGGTGTTTCTGCTGGCCGCGGAACTGCTGGGCGTCGCGCCGCGGTTCTGCGCCGTCATCGAGGACGCGCCGGCCGGCATCGACGCCGCCAAGGCGGCGGGGATGTTCGCCGTCGCGGTCGGGTACGCGGCGGGGTACAAAAACGCCGATCTCTCGCCCGGCAGCTTTGCGCAGGCGGACTGCGGCGAGCTGTTCCGGCAGATCAACGAGATGTCCTGACTGCCGCTTTTGGGCAAAGAGACGCTGCCCGTGGAGAAAACATGCTCGACGATTATTAATAGAACTGTGATAGCAACAAACTGCTTATTTCAATCAATAGCATTCCATCAAGGAGGCTCTTTATGGATTCATGGTTCACCGCCTGCGCGGCGGCTCAGCTCGGCGCGCCGAAAATGATCGCGGCGCCGACCGCAAAGCGAACGGTGCGCACGGAACTTCTCAGCCAGAGGTCGGGCCCGCAGTTCCGTCTGGCGCTCGGCGCGAAATACGACCGGAAACCGCTCTATTACGGAAAAATCGTGGCGCAGACGGGCGGAGTGCAGGCTGCGCTGACTTTCGGCGGCGACGGGCGGGTGACCGTTCCGCCGGGCGGCACGGTGTACAGCGACCCCGTTCCGCTGGCGGTTCGCGCCGGCGAGAATGTGACGGTCTGGCTGTACAACGACGGCGCGGCGTCCTCGGTGTCGCTGTCGCCGGTCCGCCAGCAGCACTCGGAACCCGGCGATTTCTGCGGCAGGGATTTTTCGACGCAGCCGTTCAAGCCGCCGCTGCTGGGCGATGCGCTCGGCGAGCTGCTGGGCGGGGTGCTCGGCCTGCAGGTATCCGTCCCCGCGGATACCGCGGCGGACGGCGTCATCGCGTTCGGCGACTCGATCACCGCGAGCGACATCTGGGTGAAACCGCTGCGGGCGCAGCTTGCGCCGAGACCGCTGTTCAATCTAGGCATCAGCGGCAACCGCCTGCTGCTGAACACCAGTGTGCCGCTGTTCTCGCGGTCGCAGATCTTCGGCAGAGCGGGTCTGACACGAATGCGCTGGGATCTGCTGGAGCTGACCGGCATCAAAACCGTATTGCTCGCGCTCGGCACCAACGACATCTCGCAGCCGGGCGGGACCCCCGGCTTAAGCCCGCCCAAAAAACAGATCTGCACCCTCGACGCGCTGCTGGACGGCTACAGGACGTTCCTCGACGCCGCCCGCCAAAACGGCCTGCAGGTCGTGGGCGCGACGATCACGCCCTTCGGCGGCTACAAGACCTACGCCCCCGAGAAAGAAGCGATCCGCCGGCAGGCGAACGACTGGATTTTAGGCGCGGGCGCTTTCGACGCCACGGTGGATTTTGCGGCCGCGATCTGCGACAGCGCCGCGCCCGAGCGGCTCGCCGCCGAATTCGACTCCGGCGACCACCTGCATCCGAACGAGGCGGCGGGCGCCGTCATGGCGCAGGCCGCCGCGGCGTGCGATCTGCTGCGGTAATCGCGAATACCTGAAAAGCAAAGGGCTTTTCGCTGTTTTTGTTGATATGTCGGATGAATTTGTCGAGAATGCTTGAAATCCCCCGGGAACATGTTATACTTTTCGTTATACGTCAAGAATTTATCGTGACCGCGGATTCGCGGCTAAACAGCTATAGAAGGAAATAATGCATGGCGCAGGACAGCAGAAAAAACATTCAGACAATACTGGAAAACAACGGGATCTTCACCGAGATGTTCGACATCCTCCGGATCGTCGACGCCGAGCGCGGTATCCTGATGGAGTACGGCGCTGACGGCTTGGTTCGGGAGACCGCCGCGCGCTGTTTCGACGTGCTGGGTTCCTCGGACCGCTGCAAGAACTGCACCTCGTACCGCGCCTACAACACGAACGAGACGTTGGTCAAGCTCGAGTTCGCGGGCGGATCGGTGCTGCTGATTTTCTCCTGCCCGGTGACCATTGACGGCCGCGATCTGGTCGTTGAGATGGTCAAGGACATCTCCAAGAGCATGACGGTCGACATCGAGGACGAGCGCCGCGCCACCGAGGTCACCGGCATCATCGACAACCTCAACCGCCTGACCACCACCGATGCGCTGACCGGCCTGTACAACCGCCGTTTTCTCGACGAGAAACTGCCCGCCGCGCTCGAAAACGCCAAGTTAAAGGGCCGCCCGCTCAGCATCGCGCTGATCGATCTGGACGACTTCAAAAAAATCAACGACATCTACGGCCACGCGGCCGGCGACCATGTGCTGATAGCGGTTTCGGCCATCGTCCTCTCGAATATCCGCCGCGGTTCCGACTGGGCCGCCCGTTTTGGCGGCGAGGAGATGCTGCTGTGCTTCGCCGGTGTCACCGCCGCGGAGATTCTGCCCGTGCTCGAGCGCATCCGCACTCAGATCGACACGACGAAATTCGAATTTCTGAATCAGGTCCTGCACGTGACAGCCAGCATCGGCCTCACCGACTTACAGGAGGGCGACACCCTCGACGGCATGTTCGCGCGCTGCGACGCGCTGATGTACACCGCGAAGAACAACGGCAAGAACCGCATCGAGTTCTAGCCGCGCCGTTCACGCAAACCAAACATCAAGCCCCCAACCGACGGTTGGGGGCTCTTTTGTATCCTTGTGTCGGCGCGGAAAAGGAATCTACCCAATAATCGCGCCGCTGTGCGGCGGCAGCGTCAGCGCGCCGTCCTTCAGGCCGGCCAACGCCGTCCCGTCGGCGTTGTACGCCGCCAGCACGGCCCCGCTCTGACCCGCGAGATCGACGGTCACGGATTCCGCGCCGAGGTTGTGCAGCACCAGCACGATGCCGCTCGGCCCGGAGCAGCGGTAGGCGGCGACGCTGTCCGGTACCGGCGAAAAGGCGGTGACCTCGCCGCTGTCCAGCGCGGGCAGCGCGGTGCGGATCCGCAAAATGCCGATATAGAACCGCAGCAGCGAGTACTCGTCGGCGAGCTGTTCCGCGACGCCCGCCGCCACCGGTTCCACCTTCGTGGTGCCGACGGGCGGGTCGGTCTCGCCGCTCTTTTCGGTCAGCGACCAGATCAGCGGCGTGCGCTTGTTCTCGTCGCGGTCGGCGCCGCCGGTCTGGCCGATCTCCTCGCCGTAATAGATGAAGGGATTGCCGGGCAGCAGCAGATAGAGCGCGGCGGCCTGCTTCTCCAGGATCGGGTCGCGCAGCAGCGCGCCGGCGCTGCGGGCGTTGTCGTGGTTGGTCAGGAACGGCGCGTCGATGGCGCCCGTTCCGAGCGCGGCAAGCTCGGCATGCCAGCTCTCAAGTTTTGTCGCAAACTCCGCGCCCTTGCCGGTGCGCACCGCCGAGGCGATGGCGCCGTCGAACTGGGAGAACGGGAAGTTGAACAGGCTGTCGATGCCGCTGCCGTACATCGCGCGGACGGTTCCGGCGTCGCTCCACGCCTCGCCGACCAGATAGGCGTCGGGGTTGATGCCGTGCGCCGTCCGGGTGACCCAGCGCAGGAACTCGGTGTTCTTGGCGACGTTTCCGGTGTAGTAGGAGGTCGTGGCGTCGAGCCGGAACCCGGCGGCCCCCTTGTCCAGCCAGAACCGCATAATCGAGGTGATCTCGTCGCGCACATCGGGGTTGTCGAGGTTCAGATCGGGCATCCCCGACCAGAAGCGCGCCTCGTAAAAGGCCTTGACGCCGGGCGTCGTGACGGGCGCGTAGCCGACCGCGGAGCGGTCGCTGAAGCTGTAGTAACCGTAAAACTTGTTGTGCAGCGGACAGGGGACGTCGTCGGTACAGCTGCGCGCGTCGCCGCAATCCGGTACCGACAGGCTGGCGAGCGCCGATTGGAACCACGGGTGCTCGTTGGAGGTGTGGTTGACGACCAGATCGAGAATGACGCCGACGCCGCGCGCGTCGCAGGCCGCGATCAGCGCCTCGAAATCCGCCATCGTGCCGTACTCCGGCGCCACGGCGTAGTAGTCGGTCACGTCGTATTTATGGTACGTCGGCGAGGGCGAGATCGGCATGAGCCACAGCCCCTCGACGTGCAGCGAGCTGTCGGAGGAAGGGTCGCCGTCGTTCAGGTAATCCAGCTTTTCGGTGATGCCGGCGAGGTCGCCCATGCCGTCGCCGTCGCTGTCGTAGAACGAGCCGACAAAGATCTCGTAAAAGACGCGATGCTTGTCCGGCTCCCGGGCCGGGATCTCCTCGAGATAGAGTTTCGCGGCGCTCGCGCCGACGCCCGGCTCGACGGTTTTGGCGCACGCCGCGAGCAGCAGCAGCGCTGCGATCCATAAAACGGAAATAGCTTTTTTCATCGAAATCTCCAACGAAAAAGGGAGACGCGCTCCCTTTTTTAGTATTCTACTATCCTTTGGTCGCGCCGCCCGTCACGCCCTCGACGTAGTATTTCTGGAAGACGATGAACAGGATCGTGATGGGGATGGCGATGAGCACCGCGCCGGCGCAGAACCGCGTGAAATACTGGTAGATGTTCTCGCGGTCGAGCATCTTGAACAAGCCGACGGCCAGGGTGTATTTGCTGTAGTTGTCCTTCATAAGGACCGAGGCGAAGATGAAATCCACCCACGGGGCCATGAAGGAGAGGAGCGCCGTGTAGACGATAATCGGTTTAGACATGGGCAGCGTGATGCGCCAGAAAACCTGATTCTTGGTCGCGCCGTCGAGCAGCGCCGCCTCGTCGAGCGATTTGGGAATCGTGTCGAAGAATCCCTTGGCGACGTAGTAGGTCAGCATGGCGCTGGACGAGTACACCAGCACCAGCGAGATATGGCTCTGATACATGCCGAACGCCTTGAGGATGTGGTAGACGGCGATCATGGTCATGAAGCCGGGGAACATGCCCAGAATCAACCCCACGTTCATAAAGCCCTTGCGCGCCTTGAAGCGCAGCCGCGAGAACGTGTAGCTGATCATCAGCACAAGCAGCGTCGAAAGAATACAGGTGAAGATCGCGACGATCAAGGTGTTGAGGTACCATTTCGGGTAGTTGAACAGTCTGGTGTCGGTGAACAGGCGGATGTAGTTGTTCAGCGAGTATCCCTGCGGCAAAATCGTCGGGATCCACGCGCCCTGCTCTACCTGGAACGAGCGCAGCACCAGCCAGATGATCGGCAGCACCCAGATAATTGACAGCACGATCAATACGGTGTAGGAGGCGGCGTTGCCCAGATGGCGGCGAAGTTTCATGCTTTTCATTATTGGAACTCCTCCTCCTTTTTCATGGAACTCGACGAGTTGTATACAATGAGGGAGAGCGTCGCCGATACAAGGAATACGAGAATACCGATGACCGACGCGAGGTTGTAATCCTGGAAGTTGACGGTCAGCTTATAGAGCCAGGTGACCAACAGGTCCGTCTCGCCGGCCTGATACAGCGACAGCGATTTTGGATCCCCCTGCGTCAACAGGTAGATGACATTGAAGTTGTTGAGGTTGCCGATGAACTGGGTGATGAGATAGGGCGCGGTCACGAACAGCATATAGGGCATCGTGATGCGCGTAAAGGTTTTAAACGGGCTCGCGCCGTCGATGCGGGCGCTCTCGTACAGCTCGGCCGGGATATTCATCAAAATACCCGAGGTGATCAGCATCGAGTACGGGATGCCGACCCAGACGTTGATGACCAGAATCATTATGCGGGCGATGGTGCCGTCGGACAGAAAGTGGACCATCTCGCCGCCCAGCGCCTTGATGATGACATTCATGGTACCCTGATCGGCGAAGATGTTGCGCATGACCAGAAGCGACACAAACTGCGGCACCGCGATGGTCAGCACGAAGATGGTGCGCCAGAATTTCTTGAACTTGATGCCCTTTTTGTTGATCAGGATCGCCAGCAGCATGCCGAGAATGTAGTTGGACAGCGTCGCCACCACGGCCCAGAGAACCGTCCACTGCAACAGATACAGGAACGTGTGGGTCTTGATCGTGTTGTCGCCGAAGATCGACCGGAAGTTTTCGAGCCCCACCCAGGTGAAGAGGTTGCCGGGGGGCTGGTGCGTCATGTCATAGTTGGTGAAAGCGATGAGCACCATGAAGATGAGCGGCAGAATGATGAACGCGACCGCCAGAATGGTGGGCAGCGTCAGCAACGTCGCGTGGTAGCGCTCGTTGAGCAGCGAGCGGACGTCGCCGCCGATCTTCTGCAGCGGAAGCCCCTTGTCGCGCCGCAGCTGTGCGTCGTAACAGGCCTTGATGCTGGCGTAGTAGACGACGAGGAACAGCGCGATGACGATGAGCGTCATGACGCTGTACAGCAGAATCAGCATCGAGTTGTCGGCGGTCTGGTAGATGATGAGCCCTGTTCGGGGGTCGACCGTCTCGCTCTCGGTCACGGTGCCGAGCGTCCCGATGTCGCGCAGATACTGCCAGCCGAAGCTGACGATGAAATAGAGCAGACCCGCCTGCGCGCCCAAAAAGAGCAGACCTTTGGCGACCTGCCCGCGGACAATGCTGCCGAACCCCATGATAAGGTATGAAAGTTTTGTAAAAATATCGCCCCGAATGAACATTCTTACAAAATCTCCAAACCCGCGGCCGATCGAGCGGACCAGATTCGCGATGCCGCGGCTGGTCGCTTTCACGCCGCGCACCACCGCGCCGGGAATGGCCACAAAGAACTGCCCGATCCGGTACAGGATGCGCTGGAAAAAGTTCATGGTGTGGATGTTGGGTTCCAAAATTATGACCTCCGTTCGCTGCGCAAAGTCCCTCGATCATAGAAAAGAGCAGGCGGGAAGCGGAGGCTTCCCGCCTGTTCACGGCAGAAATCAGGCGATGATCTGTGCGACCATTTCGTCGAGCATGGTCTGGATATCCTTGCTGTAATCCTTGGCTTCCATGGCGGCGCCGAAAGCCTCGGCGGGCGTCCAGTAGTTGCCCAGCACGTCGTTCTGGGAGACCGCGAACACGCTCTGCATCGCAAGCGCGGCGAGCGCCGGGTCAGCGAGAACGGTGGGATCCTTGGCGGCGTTGGCGTTGGCCGGTCCGAGCGAACGGACGGTGAAGCGGGTGATCTGGTTCGCTTCGTTGGTCAGCCACGCGGCCAGATTCATGGCGTCCTCGGCGTGGGCCGTCAGTTTGTTGACGCCGATCAGTTTGAAGCCCGCGAAGGAGCTCATCTGAACCTGCTCGCCGGCGACGGTGAAGGTCGGCAGCTTGGTGGCGGCATAGTTGTCGCCCAGGATGCCGGAGATGTCGGCGGCGTTCCAGGTGCCGGAAACACCGGCGGCGATGGTGGTGCCGATGCCGCCCTTGAGGATGGAGTCGTCACCGGTCATGAAGGCGGGATCCGCGGTGAAAGCTTTGATGGCTTCGCCGGCGGCGACGCCTTTTTCATTGTTGAAATCGCAGGTCTGTTTGCCGGCGACATCGATGCCCAGTGTTCCGCCGGCACCGAGGAAGAAGGAGGCGATATACCAGCCGTTGGAGACATCCATGAAGATGCTCTTGCCGGCCTCGCCGGCTTTCGCCAGCATGGTGTCGAGGGATTTGACGTCCTCTTCGGTCAGGACGCTCTTGTCGTAGTACAGGAAGTAGCCGTTGTCGGCGGTCATCGGGAAGGCGTAGAGTTTGCCGTCCAGCGTCGCGGCGTCAACAGCGCTGTCGATGCTCTGGCTGATCGCGTCCGTTTTCCACTGGCCCGAAAGCTCGTACAGGGCGCCGGCGGAAACAAGGTCTTTCAGTTGGTCGTTCGGGAACGCGAAGACGTCGGCGGCAGCGGCCGGATCCTCGAGGTAGCGGGCCTTGGCGTCGGCCTCACTGACGACACCCAGCTCGATGTTGTAGGTCTTGTCCGGGTTGTTGAGTTTGAAGTCTTCGATCATGGTGGCCAGCATTTCCTGGTCTTCTTGCGAACCCCATACCTTGAGGTTGATGGTTTCGGCTGCGGGATCGGGCGTAGCGGGTTTCTCGCCGCAGGCAACAAGAGCGATGCCCAATGTAAGAATGAGTAACAGCGCAAGTAGTTTTTTCATGCAATTCTCCTTTGAATATTCTTGGTAATGTGGTTTCCTCTTTTATAGTTACGCACAAGGCGTTCCTATCCTTCTATGCGGCGCACCGAGCCTCCCTCGATCAACCGGGACTCCAGCGTGAGGTGGCGGTCGCCGCTGCGGCGTTCCAGCGCCTGCACCATGAGCAGAACGCTGTCGCGCGCCAGTTCCTCGCGCGGCTGTTTTATGGTGGTCAGCGCGGGGTTGTAGTAGCGGGCGAGCTCGGTTCCGTCGAAGCCCAGAACCGAGATATCGTCGGGGACGCGGCGGCCGCTCTCGGTAAAGGCGCGGATCGCGCCGATCGCCATGACGTCGGACATCGCGAACAGCGCGGTGAAGATCAGCCCCTGTTTCAGCGCGCGCTGGGTCTCGCGGTAGGCGCTCTCGTAGGAAAAAGCGCTGGTCAAATACAATCTTTCGTCGAACTTCATGCCGTGGTCGCGCAGACAGGACACGACGCCCGCGTAGCGCTGACCGATGCTGTTCTGGCGCTCGACGCGCCCGCCCAGCACGGCGATGTCGCGGTGACCGCGCTCGATCAGGTACTGGATGGCGGTATACGCCGCCCGCTCGTTGTCGATACTGATGCTGGCGACATTGTCCAATGCCAGCGCGCGCGCGTCGATGGTGGTAAAGACGCAGGGCACGCCGATCTCTTTTAAGGTCTGTTCCCGCCTGGTGGGGTCGCCCCCCAGAAAGATGACGCCGAGCACCTTGTCCTCGGTGCAGATGCGGACGGCCTCGGTCATCGCGTCGTCGTGCTCGTCGATAAAGTTGACAAGGCAGGCGTAGCCGTTCGCCTCGATGTACCGCGCGACGCGCTCGACGATGCTGGACAGAAAGTAGTTGTCGAACCCGACAACGATCAGCGCAATATTATTGGTAGACTTTTGTTTTAATAGGCGGGCGTTGCTGTTGGGGATATATCCCTTTTGCTCCACCACCGCCATGACGCGGCGGCGGGTCTCCTCGCCGACATCGGGCCGCCCGTTCAGCACGCGGGAGACGGTGCTGATGGCGACGCCGGACAACTTTGCGATCTCTACAATCGTCAGCTTCTCCATTTTTTCACCCCGCGTGTCGTTGGTTCTCGGAAACGTTTACGGAAACGTTTCCGAATAAATTTTAGCACTGAAATTGTGCAAAGTCAAGTTACAACTTGTAAAATTTTGGTAATTTCGCCGAAATGCCCGAATCCGAACCGCAAACTTGTGGAAGCATACAAAGTTGGTGTAACACTATTGTTATTTCTCGGAGCAACATGGTAAAATTTTATCGGAAACGTTTCCGAAAGAGACGCTTCCGCAGTTTATCGCGGTGCGTCTACTCCACCCATTAGACGCGCTGACAATGAAAGGAGCGACCTACTCCGCAGGGCTTGCGGTGCGGCAGCGTGGAGACCTGCCGTAATGCCGCCGCGATGTTGCTTCGCGGTGCGCGAGGGCAAGGACGTTGGTCCGACACCCGAAGCCCGGAATCATGGCTACTGTAAAACTGAAGGACATCGTCAAGGTCTACGAGGGCAACTTCACCGCCGTTCACGAATTCAACCTCGACATCAAGGACAAGGAGTTCGTGGTGCTGGTGGGGCCGTCGGGCTGCGGAAAATCGACGACGCTGCGCATGATCGCGGGGCTCGAGGACATCACCTCGGGCGAGCTGTACATCAATGACAAGCTTGTCAACGACGTGCAGCCGAAAGACCGCGACATCGCGATGGTATTCCAGAACTACGCGCTCTACCCGCATCTGTCGGTCTACGACAACATGGCCTTTGCGCTGCAGCTGCGCAAAACCGACAAAGCGGTGATCGATGAAAAAGTGCGCTCCGCCGCCGAGATTCTTGGCATCACCGATCTGTTGGAGCGCCGCCCCAAAGCGCTCTCGGGCGGGCAGCGCCAGCGCGTCGCCATCGGCCGCGCCATCGTGCGCGAACCGCAGGTATTCCTGATGGACGAGCCGCTGTCCAACCTCGACGCCAAGCTGCGTAACCAAATGCGCGCCGAGTTGATCTCGCTGCGCCGGCGCATCGACACCACCTTCGTCTACGTCACCCACGACCAGATCGAGGCCATGACGCTGGGCGACCGCATCGTCATCATGAAAGACGGCTACATCCAGCAGGTCGGCACGCCGCAGGAGGTGTTCCTGCACCCGGCCAACATGTTTGTCGCGGGCTTCATCGGCTCGCCGCAGATGAATATGTTCCCGGCGCGGCTCGAGTACGACGTCGACCACTACGCGGTGCATCTCGAGAAGGCGGTCATCGGACTGCCCGACGCCGTCCAGCAGAAGCTGAAAGAAAAGAAAACGACGCCGTGCGCCGTCACGGTCGGTATTCGGCCCGAGCACATCATGCTGGTCAAGGCGGACAACCCCGACGCTGTCCGCGGTACCGTGAAGGTATCCGAGATGATGGGCAGCGAGATCTATCTGCACATCGATACGGCCTCCGGGGAAGCGGTTATCCGCATCGCGCTGGTCGATCTGCCCGACGACCACCCGAACGGCTTTACGATCGGCGAGACCGTCACCTTCACGTTCGGCGGCGCGCTGTGCCACCTGTTCGACCCCGAGACCCAGCGCAGCCTGCTCGTCGACTAAATAAAATAACTTGCGCTCTCCGGCCGGGCGACCTGTGCCCGGCCAAAGATTTGCATTGAGGCATTATGAGAAACAGCGGTGTTCTGCTCCACATCTCCTCGCTGCCCGCGCCGTACGGCATCGGTACTTTCGGGCGGGCGGCCTACGATTTTGTTGATTTTCTGGCCGACGCCGGACAGACCCACTGGCAGATTCTGCCGCTCGGCGTCACCAGCTACGGCGACTCGCCCTACCAGAGTTTCTCCACCTTCGCCGGAAACCCCTACTTCATCGACCTCGACGCGCTCTGCGCCGAGGGCCTGCTTGAGCCCGGCGACTACACGGCGCGCGACTGGGGCGCGAACCCCGCCTGCGTCGACTTCGCGCTGATGTACAACGTGCGCTACGACGTGTTGCAGCTGGCCTTCGCGCGGTTCGACTCCGACAACGCCGATTTTCGCTATTTCTGCGAGAAGGAGGCCTACTGGCTTTCGGATTTCGCGCGCTTCATGGCCGTCAAACGGCATTTCGGCGGCGGCAGCTGGCACGCGTGGCCGGAGGCTTTCCGCCTGCGCGACGCATTGACGCTGACCGAGTTTGAGCGCGACCACAGCGACGAGACGATGTTCTGGCGCTTTCTCCAGTACAAGTTTTTCGGCCAGTGGACGGCGCTGAAGCGGTACGCCAATGAACATGGCATCCGCATTATCGGGGATCTGCCGATCTATGTCGCCGACGACAGCGCCGATGTCTGGGCCAACCCCGATCTCTTCGACCTCGACAAGCAGTGCCGACCCGTCACGGTGGCCGGTGTGCCGCCCGACGCCTTCACGGCGGAGGGGCAACTCTGGGGCAACCCCGTGTACAACTGGGCCGCCCACGAGGCGCAGGGGTACCGCTGGTGGATCGACCGCATGCGCATGGCGTCCGCGCTGTGCGACGTGGTGCGCATCGACCATTTCCGCGGCTTCGAGAGTTTCTATGTGCTGCCGGCCGACGCCCTCAACGCCATCAACGGCGTGTGGCGCGACGGGCCGGGCATTAAACTGTTCGACGCATTGACCGCGGCGCTGGGCGACCTCAACATCATCGCGGAGAATTTGGGCTTCCTGACGCCCGCCGTCCGCCGCCTGCACCGGCAGACCGGCTATCCCGGCATGAACGTGCTGCAGTTCGCATTCGGCGCCGACGACGGCTACAACGAGAATCTGCCGCACAATATCGGGCGCAACACGGTGGTCTACGCCGGTACGCACGACAACAAGACGACGGCGGACTGGCTGACCGGCATCTCCGACCGCGACCGCGACTACTGTCTCGACTATATGAATCTCGCCGACACCGACGATTTTGTCTGGCATCTCGTCAAGCTGATGCTGGGCACCCCCGCCGACCTCGCCGTCCTGACGATGCAGGATCTGCTGGCGCTGCCCGCGTTCGCCCGCATGAACACGCCGTCGACGCTAAACGGGAACTGGCAGTGGCGCGCGCTGCCCGGCGACTTCGCGCCGGAACTCGCCGCGCGCGTGCTGCACATCACCCGCCTGTACGGCCGCGGCGTCCCTGAACCCGTTGATTTAATGGTTGAGGGGTAGGCAAAGAGTTGCTAGTTGCTAGTGGCTAGTTGTTAGTTGTCGCGTTGCGAAGCTGGAATAGACAAAGTCATAAAGTAACCTCGAAGCGCCCGCCTTTCGGCGGGCGCTTTTCGTTTGCAATCTTAACCGCAGACAGCGTTCAACGTCAACTCCGTTGTCGCGGAGCGACACTAATTACCAGTCACTACTTCCATTCGCCGCTGTTACTTCATCAGGGGGGTGGGGCAAAGCTCCAAGATGAAAAAAGAGGCTCCCGAAAAACGAAGCTTTTTGGGATAGAGGAGACGCCCGTTAGCGACCGGCTTTTGTCGCTGCTTCTGCGACAAAACCAATCGCGGCAGGTGCGACGACGAGGGTGGGCGGGTAATCCAAGGCGGCGAACGGCTGGTAGTAATTTATCTTTAGTGACTAGTTCTCGCAGAGCGATCACTGG
>JAVBVJ010000061.1:0-48159 GCA_031554355.1 Oscillospiraceae bacterium | reverse complement strand
GAACGCCGCGATGACCGTGATATAGGTTCGCACCATGTCCAGGGTGTCGTCGTTGCCGCCCAGCAGCCGCGCCAGCGGCTCGGCAAACAGCAGCGACAGCCCCCCCATCACAACCGACAGGCCGCAGATGGTAATCAGGTTCAGCGTGTACGACTCGTTGGCGGACTGCGGCTGCTTCTTCCCCAAAAAGATCGACACCGAGATCGACGCGCCGACCGCCATCGTCAGCGACACCGCGAAAATCAGGTTGACGTACGGCAGCGACAGATTGACCGCCGCCATCGCCGTCTCGCCGACGCCGCGCGCCACCATGAAGCCATCCACCATCGTGTACAGCGCAAATACCAACTGCGCCGTCATCGCCGGAATAATATACCGCACGAACTGTGCTTTTTGCTGCTGATTCCGAATCACTGCTGAATTCCCTTTGTTTCGCTGATGTCTGTCGTTTATCATTCGATAAGAATATCATAACACGACTTCGCCCTCCCGCCAACCGCAGACAGGTAACCCATGAAAAAAAGAAGGTTCTCGCTCGGCAAACGCACCACCCTCATCGTCTTTTTATTCGCTTTGATTTTAGGTGGCTTGACCATCCTTCTTTCGATGCGCCTATATACCAATGCCACCCAGAACCTCCACCGGGAGATCGGCCAGAACTTTGCAATGCTGGTACGGCTGCAGCTCGACGGGGATGCCGTGGAGGCGTACGCGAAACCCGGCGCCGTCATCGACGAGCGGTACAACGAGATTATAACCGACCTGCGGGAAGCCGAGAAACTGAACGACATGGTTACCTACATTTTTGTCTTTGTGCCGACCGCCGAGGGACAGCGCTACATCTTCGACTCCGACGACTCCGCGGACCGGTTCCCGCTGGGCTATATGGATCCGTGGTACGACGAGTTCAAGAGCTCGGTCAGCCGGTTTATGGCCGGTGAAAGCGTCGACCCGATGGTCAGCAACGAAAGTTTCGGCTGGCTGCTGACCTGCTATGAACCGCTGAAAAACAGCAGCGGAGCGGTGGTCGCCTACGTCGGCGTCGATCTCTCGATGAACACCATCATGCTCGACCGCGAGAATTACCTGATTCTGCTGACGTTGCTGATTCTGCTGGTCACCATCGGGTTCTCGGTTTTCGCTTCACTGCATGTGCGCGCCAGCATCGTGATGCCCATCGACCGGATGGCGCAGGCCGCCGACTCCTTTTTGGTCGAGCAGGACAGCGGAAGCGCGACGCCGAACTTCAACAGTCTCGCCGATCTCGACATCCGCACAAACGACGAGATCAGCGATCTGTCCGTCTCATTGCACGCTATGATGGAGAAGATCAACAACTACATCGGCTGGCTCGACGTCGCGAACAAACGCGCCGAGATCGATGCGCTGACCGGTCTGCTTAACCACGAGGCGTTCACCGAAAAGGCCTCGGCGCTGCTTGCGGAAACCTCGAGCCGCCACAACATGAACGCGTTCCTGATGATCGATCTCGACGACTTCAAGAACGTCAACACGCAGTTCGGCCACGTCGCGGGCGACCGCTGCCTGCGGGATTGCGCCGCCATGCTGAAGGATCATGTCCGCTCCGGCGATATTGCCGGGCGGCTCGGCGGCGACGAGATGGCGGTGCTGCTGTACGGCGTCAGCAGCAAGGAGACCGTCGGCCGCAAGGCCGCCGAGATCATCGCAGCCGCAGAAAAACTAGGTTCTGCCGAGGGCGCTGTTCCCTTTGCGCTCAGCGTCGGCATCGCCTTAAGCCCCGCAGACGGCACCGATCTCACGACGCTCTACCAGCGCGCGGACGAGGCGCTCTACCGCGTCAAGAACACCGGCAAACACGCCTTCCACTTTTACGACGACCTGTAAGTTCACCGATACCCGCGCGGATGCCTTCGGCGTCCGCTTTTTTGTGCGCAGAATCCGAAAAACCTTGGTCATAATCATCGTAAAGTTTGTTTCTGTTTGTTCGATATTAACAAATATTTTTGGCAGTATCAGAAATCTATTTACATTTTTTCGGCATTTGCTATATTATAGGTAAATCGTTGCATGAGAGGTGAGCCATGGATCAAACAGACGTTCAAATACTGGAATGCTTAAAGGCCAACGCGCGGCAGAACGCCTCCGCGATCGGCGCGCAGGTCAACCTGTCGGTCTCGGCGGTCATCGAGCGCATCCGCAAGATGGAGAACTCGGGCCTGATCCGGCAGTACTCGGTGCTGCTCGACGCCGAGAAAATCAATATGGGGATTCTGGCTTTTATCTCTGTCAGCCTCGAGCACCCGAAGTACAATGACGGCTTCTGCGAGCTTGTGAGCCAGAACCGTCAGGTCGTCGAGTGCCACTACATCACGGGGGATTTCGACTACATCCTGAAAGTGATGGCGAGCTCGACCCAGATGCTGGAGCGCATTCTGTACGACATCAAGAGCATCAAGGGCGTCTCCCAGACCCGGACGCTCGTTGTCTTCAACACCATTAAAAGCGAACTCGGCGTACTGCCGGAAATAGACGCCTGACGGCGACGGAGGAATTATGGTAATCGGAATTGTCAAAGAAATCATGCGCGGAGAGCGGCGCGTCGCCGCAACCCCGGAGACCGCGGCAAAATTCGTGCAGGACGGCGCCGAGGTTCTGGTCGAGCATCTCGCAGGCGCGGGTGCGTTCTTCGCCGACGAGGCCTACACCGCCGCCGGTGCGGCGATTGTGGACGATTCCGCGGAGATCTACCGCCGCGCGGATCTGATCCTGAAAGTGAAGGAGCCGCAGTTCAACACCGACAAACAGCTGCACGAGGTCGAGATGATGCACCGCGGTCAGGTGCTGATCACCTTTATCCATCCCGCCTCGCCGGTCAATCACGAGATGGTGCGCCGGCTGGCAGCGCAGGGCGTCACGAGCCTGACGCTGGACGGCGTGCCGCGCATCTCCCGCGCCCAGAAGATGGACGCACTGACCTCGATGAGCACCTGCGCGGGCTACAAGGGCATGGTGATGGCGGCCGACACGCTCGCCAGGTTCATCCCGCAGATTTTCTGCGCCGTCGGCATGATTCCGCCCATCAACGTATTGGTCATCGGCGCGGGCGTCGGCGGACTGCAGGCCATCGCGACGGCTAAACGGCTCGGCGCATTGGTGTACGCCGCGGACATCCGTCCCGACGCCGTCGAGCAGGCCAAGAGTCTCGGCGCGAAGATCGTCGATCTCGGCGTTCCCGCCGAATCCGCGGTCGGCGCGGGCGGATACGCGCTCGCTTTGCCCCAAAACCTGTTGCAGCAGGAGCGCGCGGCGCTCTCGGCGGTGCTCGGTAACATGGACATCGTGTTCTGTTCGGCGCTGGTTCCGAGCAAAGTCGCGCCGGTGCTGATCACCGAGGAGATGGTGCAGACCATGAGCCCCGGCTCCGTCATCGTCGACATCTCGATCGATCAGGGCGGCAACTGCGCCGTCACGACGCCCGGCGAGGTCGCGGAGAAGCACGGCGTCACGATCAACGGCATCAAGAACATCCCCGGCCTGCTGCCGACCAGCTCGACGTGGATGTACTCCCAAAACATCTACCATTTCGCGAGCAGTCTGATCAAGGACGGCCAAATCCGGATCGACCGCGACGACGAGATCGTCGCAGGAACGCTGACGACCATCGACGGCGCCGTTGTCCACGCGGGCGCGCTCGAGGCGATGAACGCGAACTGAATATTACAGGGACAGCCCTGCGGCTGTCCCTCTTGTTTCGGAGGAGCTATGAACCCCCTGATTTTAACCGGAATTTTTGTGGCCGCGACGATTGTCGGCTACCTGCTGATCAAGAACGTGCCCAGCATGCTGCACACCCCGCTGATGTCGGGCATGAACGCGCTGTCGGGCATCACGCTGCTGGGTGCGCTGACCGCAACCGCCGCCGCGGTGTACACCGGCTACCGCGTGCTGGGCTGGCTTGCGATCCTGCTTGCGATGCTGAATGTCGCTGGCGGATTCGGCGTCACCCACCGCATGCTGAAGATGTTCCGCCGCAAGGAGGACGATAAAGCATGACGGATCTGATTTATTATGTTCTCTGCGCCGTCCTGATCGGCGGCGTGCTGGCCGGCATCTCGCTGATGAGCCGGGTTAAAACCGCCGCGTCCGGCAACCTGCTCAGCGCGCTCTGCGTCGCGGGCGCGGTGGTGCTGACATTGCTGAAATACGATATCATCGGACGCGTCGAGCTGTGGATTCTGATCGCCGTGGGGCTCGTCGCGGGGTTGCTGTGGGCGCGCCGCATCCGCATGATCGACATGCCGCAGGTCGTCGCGCTGCTCAACGGATTCGGCGGCGCGTCCTCGGCGCTGGTCGCCGCGATCGCGATGCTGAACCGCAGCGATCTGTCCGGCTTCTCGCGGACCACCGGCGCGCTCGCGCTCGCCGTCGGCGCCGTCACGTTGACCGGCAGCCTCATCGCCGCCGGAAAGCTGCATAAAATCCTCGCCCAAAGACCTGTCGTCTGGAAGGCGCACCGCCTCATCACAATGCTCGCGCTGCTGGCCGCCGGTATCACGGTTATGTTGATCGCGCTGGGTCTTGTGCCGACCGGTGTCGCGATTGTGCTGTGCGCGCTGTGCAGCGGTTTCTTCGGTGTCGCGTTCGCTGTGCGGGTCGGCGGCGCCGATATGCCGATCACGATCTCGCTGCTCAACTCGCTGTCCGGCGTCGCGGGCGCCATCGCGGGTATCGCGATCTCCGACCCGCTGCTTGTCGCCGTCGGCGGCATCGTCGGCGCGTCGGGCCTGCTGCTGACCCAAATTATGTGCCGCGCCATGAACCGGCATCTCGGCGACATCCTGACCGGCAAGACCGCCGCGCCCGCCGCAGTCGCCGATCCGGCACCCGCCGAGACTTCCGCCGCGCCCGCGCCGGAACCCGAAGCGCCGCAGACCGCGGAGCGCCCCGACCCCGCCGCCGTGCTAAACGCCGCCCGCCGCGTCATTATCGTGCCGGGATACGGTATGGCCATCGCGCAGGCGCAGCAGGCCGTCCGCACGCTCGCCGACAGGCTGGAGCAACACGGCGCACAGGTGGATTTCGCGATTCACCCCGTCGCCGGCCGCATGCCGGGTCACATGAACGTGCTGCTCGCCGAGGTCGACGTCCCCTACGAGAAACTGCGCGAGATGGACGACATCAACCCCGAGTTCGCCCAGTGCGACGTCGCGGTCGTCGTCGGCGCCAACGACGTCGTCAACCCCGCGGCCAACACCGCCGAGAGCACCCCGATCTACGGCATGCCGGTGCTGCGCGTCGAGGACGCCCCCTGTATTCTGCTGTGCAATTTCGACACGGCACCGGGGTACGCCGGAGTCCCCAACCCGCTGTACGAGAGCCCGCGCGCGGTGCTGCTGCTCGGCGACGCAAGTGAAACGGTGCAAAGCTTGATTGATAGCCTAGCGTAAACAATTTTACGCTGCCGAAAAAAGGAGCCTTCCCGCGGAAGGCTCCTTTTGTGATTGGTGACTGGTGATTGGTGACTAGCGATAGTAATGCCGCGCTACGCGCGGCCTTACTATAATTAAGGGTGTTTCAAAAAAGATTCTTCGCTGCGCTCAGAATAACAAAGAATTATGTCCTTTATTCCAATGTGCCGCGCAAACGCGGCACTTCCATTCACTAGTAACTAATCACTAAAAACTAGTAACTATCCGGTACCGCCGCCCGTGCAATGTTTGTGAGCCGCCGCACCGCGCGTTGCTGTTTCGCGGACAGGCCGCGCGGGTTTTCGCCGCGCCCGAGCGCCGCGTCGAGTCCCAGCAGATCGAGCAGGCGGTAATCGGTGCACACGCCGTTTTCGACGGTGCGGCTGATGTAAAACGGCCGAACGGTTATCCCGCTGACAATCGTCATCTTTTTTCCGCCGAATGTCCCCTTTTCGAACTTGAGCCGCGCGACGAGCCCCGCGAAGCTGTTGATGACCGTATCGCCCTGCCACGACAGCAGGTCGCCCAATGCGTAGAAGATGACGCCGCGCTTCTCGTCGCCGGTCACCGCGTCGCGCACCAGCACCGTCTCGGCGGGCTGAATCTGGTGCGGGTGGTTGCCGACAATGACGTCGACCCCCGCCGCCAGCAGCTCGCGCCCCAGCGCCATCTGGTAGCGCGCGGGGTAGCTCTCGGACTCGAGGCCCCAGTGCAGCATCGCCACGACGACGTCGGCGTGCAGCTCGGTCTTCGCGCGCCGCGCCGCTTCAATGATCGGCGTGCGGTCGAAGTCGGGGGTGTTGAGCCGCAGATAGTTGACCAAATACGGCTGATCGGCCGGGAAATCCCGCCCGTTGATCGAGAATGTGTACGACAAAAACGCAAAGCGGATGCCGTTCTTGTCCAGCACCGGAATCGTCGCCTGCTCCGCGGCGGAGCGCGCCGTGCCGGTGTGCAGAAACCCGCGGTGGTCGAGCTCGTCGAGCGTCTCGCAAAGGCCCTGTACGCCCATGTCAAGCGCGTGGTTGTTGGCGGTCGAGAAGATGCCGCCCCCGTCCGCCATCGGCGAAAAGCGCTGCAATATCTCGGGGCTGTTGTTGAGCGGCGGCGGCGCCAATACGTTTTTAGGCAGCTGCGAGACCGGGTTCGAGGCCGAGACGGGCGACTCGAGGTTAATGCACACCGCGTCGGCCGCCCACAGCAGATCCGCGGTTTCATCCCACAGATGCGCCGTGTTGTCGAAGCGGATATGCGCGGTCGCCAGCACGTCGCCGCCCATCGCGAGCGTCGCGGACTGCGCGGGCACAAAGCCTTCGGGCGGCGTCAGATCGAAGCGCTGCGCCGCGAAATGCTCCTCGATTCCGCTGCCCTTCTCGGCGCGCATCGCAGGCCGGTAGAACGCCTTGTACCCCCACCACAGCTTCTCGCGCCAGTCCATATAGGGCGCGTTGCCCTCCACGTCCCGTGTGTAGCGGAACCGTCCGGGCGCAAAGAAACGGCAGATTGCGCAGACCGCGCGAATCAGTGTCTGTATCACCGGCACCCCTCCCCTCTTTGCGCTATTTTACCATTTTAGGGCGGCGCTGTCACGGTTTTTCCGCACAAAAAAGCCGGGCATACGCCCGGCTTTTCGCATTGTGAAACTGACTTGGGGTTTCACCCCACATACTCTGATGAAGAGACGGCGGCGAACTTGATAGGATTAAGCTATCCATTGACGTTTTAGTATTATTCGGTCTCTGCTAAAGATAGCTGTTGTACTCCGCCATGAACTCCTTGTAATGCTCCTCGCCCATCTCAAAGCACTGCTCGGTCTCCCAGTCCTGCGGTTCGATGCCGCTGTAGATCGTGTCGGGCGTGTCGACGCCAATCGCTTTCAGCGTCTCGACCGCGAACTCCCGGAACGCGTAGCCGACCGCCGTGATCAGGTTGCCGTCCCGGATCAGCGGCACGGGCGTGAAGTTTTCTTTCGGGATGAAATCCAATCGGTCGATGAGTTCCGTGAACAGGCCGCAGGTGAACTTTCGCTCCCCGAGCAGCCCCGCTTTCGCGAGCAGGATCGGCGCGCTCGAGATCGCGGCGAGCACGAGGTCGCCGCCCTTCAAGCTGCGCAGAAACGCGATGTTTTTCTCGTCGAACAGCGCCGGAATCGGGTTGAGAATGCCGGGCAGCACCAGCGCGGCGACCTCCTCAGGCTTGAACTCGTCGAATGTCTTCGCCGCGACGACCTGGAAGCCGTCCTCGCTGCGCACGGGATCCTTCGAGGAGGCGAAGATCTCGACCTCGCGCTCGAACCAGATCGTCAGCGCGGCGGTCAGGCAGGTCACCTCCTGCAAACTGAAATAGGGATAGATCATCACGGCGATTTTCTTCTGTTCCATCGTTCCTCCTTGTATAAAACCCCCGCTTGCGCGGGGGTTGGATTAGTTCTGCTGATTTTTTCGGTACGCGAGGTAGCTCTCCAGAATGATCGCGGCGCTCTCGGCGTCGATCAGTTTCTTGCGCTTTTTGCCGAACGTGCCGTTCTCGGTCAGGTAGGCCGCCGCCATGACGGTGGTGTTGCGCTCGTCCCAGAGCTCGATCGGGATGTCGGGCAGGATGTTCCGAAGCATCTTCGCCGCCTTGTGGCTCTTTTGGGCACGCTCGCCCTCGGTGCCGTCCATGTTGCGCGGCAGACCGAGCACGATCATCGCCGCCTCGTATTCGCGCGCGGCGTAAACGATTTTCTCGATGATTTTGGGTAAGCCCTTCTCCTCGATCACGCCGAGCGGCGAGGCCAGAAATTCAGTTCTGTCACACAGGGCAAGTCCCGTACGGGCGTCGCCCAGATCTACCGCCATAATCTTCATTTTTCCGGCTTCATGGTCGGGAACGCGATGACGTCGCGAATTGACGATGACCCAGTCAGCAGCATTACCACGCGGTCGACGCCGATGCCGAGCCCGCCGGTCGGCGGCATGCCGTACTCGAGCGCGGTCAGGAAATCCTCATCGACGTCGTTGGCCTCGTCGTCGCCCAGTTCCTTGCGGTTGGCCTGGAACAGGAAGCGCTCGCGCTGGTCGACGGGGTCGTTGAGCTCCGAGAAGGCGTTGGCGTACTCACGCCCGCCGATGAATAGTTCGAATCGCTCGGTGTAGCGCTCATCGCTGTAATCCTTCTTCGAGAGCGGCGAGATCTCGATGGGGTGATGCGTGACAAAGGTGGGCTGCTCAAGCTTGTCCTCGCAGTACCGCTCGAAGAAATAGTTTAAGATATTGCCGATCAGGTCGTGGGGTTCGTACTCGATGTGGCGCTCGTCGGCGATGCGGCGGGCCTCCTCGAGATCGATGATTTTCGAGAAATCGACGCCGCTGTGCTCGCGCACGATGTCGACCATCTTGATGCGCTGGAACGGCTTGCCGAGATCGTAGGCCACGCCGTCGAGCACGGCCACGGGGGTCTCGCCCAGAATCTTGACCGCACAGTGGCGGATGGTGTTCTCGGTAATGTTCATGATGTCCTCGTAGTCGGCGTAGGCGCAGTACAGCTCCATCAGCGTGAACTCGGGGTTGTGCCGGACCGAGACGCCCTCGTTGCGGAAGACGCGGCCGATCTCGTAGACGCGCTCGAAGCCGCCCACGATCATGCGCTTGAGGTGCAGCTCCAGCGCGATGCGCAGATAGAGGTCGATGTCCAATGTGTTGTGGTGGGTGATGAACGGACGCGCCGCGGCGCCGCCCGCCACCGTGTGCAGGAACGGCGTCTCGACCTCCAGAAAGCCGAGGCTCTCAAGGTAGGCGCGCATCTCGGTGATAATTCTGGAGCGCTTGAAGAAGACGTCGCGCACCTCGGGGTTGATGATTAAATCGACGTAGCGCTGACGGTAGCGCGTCTCGGTGTCTTTCAGTCCGTGATATTTCTCGGGCAGCGGGCGCAGCGACTTGGACAACAGTGTGATCTCTTTCGCGTGGATCGAGATCTCGCCGCGGCGGGTGCGGAACACAAACCCCTTGACGCCGACGATATCCCCGATGTCCCACGCCTTGAAATCGGCGTAGTTGTCCTCGCCGATGTCGTCGCTCTTGACGTAGACCTGAATCTTGCCGTCGCGGTCGGCGACGTCGATGAAGTTGGCCTTGCCCATATCGCGCCAGCTCATGATGCGGCCCGCGATGCAGACGTCTTTGCCCTCGAAGCCGTTCTCGAAGCCTTCGATAATCTCTTTCGTGTGGGCGTCGGGCGCGTACTTTGTGATATGGAACGGATCCTTCCCCTGCTGCTGCAGCCGGCGAAGCTTGTCCTTGCGAACCTGAATCAGTTCGTTTTCGTCGCGGATCTCCTGCACCGTTTCGTCGGGGCGGGGATCGGTGTTCTCGTTGCTCATGTTTTCCTCCGAATATAAAAAGGGTCTTCGGTGCGCCGGAAGGCAATACGCGAAGACCCCTTGTCGTTCAAGTTATTGGAAGCTCTGCTTGCCGATCTCGACAATCTCGTAGCGGATACTGAGCCCGGAGGGCAGCACCGCCTCGCAGACATCGCCGACCCGGCGGTCCATCAGGGCGCTGCCGACAGGGGATTCATCGCTGATCTTCCCCGACAGCGCGTCCGACTCGCTGGAGCTTACAATCGCGTATGTTTCTATTTCTTTTTCGTCCAGATCCTTGATCTTGACGACACAGCCGATGCTGACCTTGTCGGTCGAGAGTTCTTCCTCGTCGATCACCTTTGCGTTCTGCAACATCTTCTCGATCTCGGAAATGCGGCTCTCGATCATGGCTTGCATGTTTTTCGCCTCGTCGTACTCGCTGTTCTCCGACAGGTCGCCGTGGGAGCGGGCCTCTTTAATCGTCTCGGCAATCTCCTTGCGTTTGACGGTTTTGAGATGCTCCAGTTCCTGCTCGTACTCCAGAAGCTTATGTTTGCTGATCAGCGCTTCCTTGCCCATGGTATAGCCCTCTTTTCTGGACAATTTACAAAAATAAATTATACTGTAAACCTATTTTACTGTCAAGTATATGCAATGAAAGTGTAATTATTCCACACGAAAACAATGGAATCCGGTGCTATTTTCTGTGTAAAACGGGTCGTTTTACCCGCTTTCGATCGTCTTTTTGCGGCTATTTCCGCAAAACGGTGCTTTTTTCGTTTTTTGCGCAGCACCCCGACATACGTTCGAACGCCGCATCAAGCAACGCGGCGCCGACCGTGTTCTATGGGAAAATAGAAAAAGGCAGGGATTGCGCCCTGCCTTTATTTCGGATTACTCGTACTGGTTGTCAGACGCGTCTTCCTGATAATGCACTGCGGGCTGCGTATGAATCTCGGCACTGTAGTTCGGCTTTCCGCCATTCTTCAGGCGGATCTGCGACACCATATTGCGCAGCATGACGGACTGGCTGCTCATCTCCTCGCTGGCGGCGGCGCTCTCCTCCGCGGTGGCGGAGTTCTGCTGCACGACCAGGGCGACCTGCTGGATGCTGTCGTTGACCATCTGGATTGAGCTGGTCTGCGCGGTCGAGGACGAGGCGATCTCGTTGACGAGGCGGTTGCTCTCGTTGATGCCGGCCACGATGTCGTTGAGGCTCTCGGCGGTCTGCGCCGCGATCTTGGTGCCGAGCTCGGCTTTCTCCATCGAGTTCGCGATCAGCTCGCTGGTGTCCTTCGCGGCGGACGCGCTCTTGCTGGCGAGGTTGCGCACCTCGTCGGCGACGACGGCGAACCCCTTGCCGTGCTGTCCTGCACGGGCGGCTTCCACCGCCGCGTTGAGCGCGAGAATATTGGTCTGGAACGCGATATCGTCGATCGTCTTGATGACCTGGCTGATCGAATGGCTGGCCTCGTTGATCTCCTGAACCGCCTTCATCATGCTGTCCATCTGGCGGCTGCCGTTCTCGGCGTTCGCCTTGATGGAATCGGCAAGACCCGCGGCTTCCTTCGCCATGTTCGCGTTTTCTTTGGTGTTCTTAGCGACGTCGCCGACCGACTCGGAGACCGTCTCGATCGAGCTGGCCTGCTCGGTCGCACCCTGCGCCAGATTCTGTGCGCCGGTTGCGATCTGCTGCGCGCTGGTATCGACCTGATCGGTCGCGGTCGCGATTTCCGAGAAGATCTTATTCAAGTTGGCGGACATCTTCTGGAGCGATTTGCCCATCACGTCCTTGTCGGACGCGAGCGTGATTTCCTGTGTCAGGTCGTTGTTGGCGATGGCATTCAGCGCTTCGCTGATGTATGCGAGACGGCCGAGCACCTGCCCGAACGCGACGGCGGAAACACCCAGTTCGTCTTTGCGCTGCGCAGTCTTCTGCGCCAGTTCACCCAGTTCCTGCGGCAGTTCCAGCGAACCGGTACCGCCCAGGATAGACAGCGCGTCGCTCATGCCCTTTGTCGGTGTCGCGATCAGCATGGCGATGTAATGCGCCAGAACGTACGCAACCACGATTGCGACAACAATGATGCCGATCATGATATACAGCAGCATCTTGAACGTGCTTTGGTTGCTCTGTACCTGTGCTGTCGCCCAGTCGATGTTCAGGGTGGCGGAGGAATCCAGACCGGCGACAACTCTGGTGAAAGAGTCCGGCAGCACGGCAATGATCGTCATCATCGACGGAATATCGGCGGCGTCCGCGTACTCGACACATTTGGCGAGCTGCGGCACCAACTCCTCCTCATAGACCTTCTTCGAGTTGAAGTACTCGACTTCGGCGTCCGCATCGGTGATCGTTGTTTCGTAGAGCGCCATATAGCCTTTGATGTCGTCGGTCAGCTTGTCGAGGAGCGCCTGATTGCTGTCGACGATGTCGGGGCGGTTCAGCAGGGCGCCGACCACCAGATTGCTGATCATTGCGCGCTGTTCCTGCACCGATTCGCGCAGATCGCCCATGTACTCGATCGCTTTAAAGTTGTCGTTGAACATCTGGGCATCGGCATTGTTGAGCGTATACATCCCAAAGATGCCGACGGCGCCGATAATCAGTGCAAATAAACCGACTGTCAGCGTATTGATCAACAGTTTTACTCTTACTTTAAGATTCTTCATTAATTTACCCTTCTGCGTTAACATGACTTATATGTATAATCGGCAAATAACACACTTTCTTTATTTTATTATAAAAAATAATAATTGCAAGTGTGAATCTACAATATTATTACATTTTGTACTATTTTTACCCAAAAAAGGCGAAAAGAGACTCCGCGTCACCGCGGAGTTTCTTTTTCTTTAAAACTGCGGCAGATAATCGGCGAAAAGCGCGAGTCCGTCGTCCAGCAGGCGGCGCGCGATGTCCAGATCGTCGATCATCGGGTCGAGCGCCAATGCCTGCAGCGCGAGCGCGCGGTCCCCCTCGACCGCCGCCTGCACCGCCATCTCGACGATGTCCACCTGCCGGGCGCAGAACGCCGCCGGAATGCGCGGCAGGTCGCCGACCGCGAGACCCTGGATGCCGTGCAGCCCCAGAATCGCGGGGACCTCCACGACGGCGTCGGCCGGCAGGTTGCCGATGTATTTTTTCGTGTTCGGAATGTTCACGGCGTAGTCGTATCCCTGCGTCCCGTCCCAGAGCGCCGCGATCATGGTCTCGGCGCGCTCGGTGTGCACTTCTTTCAGCGCGTCGATCGACGCTTTGCCGGATGCCATCGCGTAGATGCTGTCCCAGAGCACGTTGCGGACCGCGGACTGCGCGACCAGCGGGTACATCTGGATGTCGTAGCGCTGCCAGGCGTCGCGGTGCATCGCGCCGGTGTAGGGCATGTACTCCAGAAAATGGGCGTCGCCGGACGTCGGACAGCAGCCGAACGTCTCGATGATCGCGCGGGTGTAGGGCTCGAATTCATGCTGCGCCAAAAACTCCTCGTAGAACAGCGGCAGCAGCTCCTCGCCGGTCTGCCGGTCTTTGATCGACAGGAACCAGGTGAAGTGGTTGAGACCGGCCGCCTTGATATCGAACCGTTCGTGCGCCAGTGCGCCGATGCGGTTCGCCTCGGGGTCGCGGTTCCAGCGGAACAGATAGTCCTCCTTGATCGGCAGCCCCAGCTTTTTGCCGAGAATCCGCCCCGCCATCATAAACCCGAAATCGATCTGGTGGCAGATACCGACCATGTTCAGCTTGGTGTAGCGCGCGGTCGCGGTACAGATGCGGGTCATCGGGTTGGTAAAATTCAGCACCGTCGCATTCGGCGCGAGCGCCTCGATGTCTTTTAATACCGGCATCAGCAGCGTGATGTTGCGCGCCGCGTGGAAGAAGCCGCCCGGGCCGCCGTTCTCGGCATAGTGGATCAGCCCGTATTTCTGGCCGAGCTCGTAGTCCTGCTGCCAGCATTTCTCGCGGTCGATCGCGACCGAGATGATGACGAAATCCGCGCCGGGCAGCAGCGCTTTCCGGTCGGTCGAGCTCTCGATTGTCATGCCGCATTCCCACTCGGTGTTGATGCGGTCGGCGAGCTTGCGGATCGCGCTTATGCCCTCCTCGTTGATGTCGCAGAGCGCGAGCGTTGCGCCCGCAAGCTCCTTTGTCCGCATAATCGCGCCGAGGTTGCTCAAGCCGAAACTGGCGCTGCCCGCGCCGATGACGACGATGCGCGGCCGTCTAGTCCTCTCCATACGTTGCCTCACTTTCAATCTCTTCGTCCGGCCGGTCCGGCCGGTTCAGTTTTACAAAGAACGACGCGCAGACGGACAGCGCCATCAGAATGACCGGGAAAACAATCATCATAAACCGGGCGGCGGTGCCGGGCACCGGGCCGGTGTTGTCGCCCGACTCAAAGCCGAACAGCACCAGAATCAGGAAAAAGACCCCGCTGCGAATCAGGCCCGACAGCCGCGTCACAAAGCTGATGCCCGAGAAGAAGGTTCCCTCGCGGCGCAGCCCCGAGCGCGCGGCGTCATCGTCAATCAGCTCCGAGTTGATCATGTCGAGATTCGCGGTGACGCCCGCGATGCCGATGCCGATGAACGCGCCGAACACGCAGGCCCCGACGATACCTGTGACAAAGTACATCGGGATCAGCGACAGCCCGAGCCACGCGAGCGCCATGCGCCACACCTTCAGCGGGCCGAAGCGGTTGATCAGTTTGTACCACATAAACATAAACGGAACCGCCGTCACAAAGACCGCCGCGGTCACAAATGTGATCGAGGAGTCGGGCAGCTCCAGCGAGTATTTGACGTAAAACGGAATGCCGGCCAGCAGCAGGCCCGATGTCGCCTGATAGAAGAAATGCGACACCGACACAAACCAGAAGTTGCGGTTGACCGCCAGCGCTTTCAGCGAATCCAACAGTCCCGGCTGCGGCAGATCGCTGAACGCCGCGCTCTCCTTACAGCCGAACACGGAGTACAGAATCAGCGCGCCGCCCAGCACCCCGAGAATCACCGCCGTCATCTGATACCCGATACTGTTCGCGATCATCGGAACCAGCGAGACGCCGATAATCATGCCGACCAGCTGCAGATCCTGCCGGATCGCGTTGGCGCGGTTGCGCTCGCCGATCTCCCGGAACAGCTCCGGCAGCAGCGAGTGGTAGTTGACAGACGCGATGGTGTTCGCGGTCTCGGTCAGCATCATGAAGAACGTGAAGTAAACCGCGAGTCCGGTGCCGTTGCCCAGCGATCCCGGCGGGCTGAAATACAGAATCGACGCCAGAATAAAGATCGGGACGCTGACCGTGAGCCACGGTTTTCTGCGCCCCCAGCGGGTGCGCGTGCGGTCGGACAGGTATCCGCTGATCGGGTCGTTGAACGCGTCCCAGAGCGAAAACAGGATGTTTCCGACCCCGATGGCGGCCAGCGACAGGCCGAGCTGCGTGTTGTAGAAGTAGACGCCGTAGGACTGATACATATAACCGGTGATCGACAGGCCGAACATTGCCAATGCATACCGCCAGGGGCGGTTGTAGCGCTTTTCCATAGGATCTCCTCTTTAATGCTTTCTATATATTTGCGGCGCCGGTAAAACAGTGCATGTGCAGCGGACCCAGCACTTTCAAACCCTCGCCGAGATCAAACGGATGATCCTGCGCCAGTTGCTGCGCGATCATCTTGAAGTAGATGCGGTAGATCGTCATCGTCGCGTCGTCCATCTGGCTGTCGTGCAGCGCGATGGCCTCGAACTTGCGGTCGAAGGTGCCGGTCACGTCAATGACGGTGTTGGGCGCGGCGGTGTAGTAATAGCCCAGCATCGCGGGCTGCCACGGCGCGGTGGTGCCGTCGCCGATGGTGGTGCGGTTGCTCATCATGAATCCGTTCGCGACGGCGCGCCCGGCGATGATGTGGTCGTAGTGCGCCTCGTAGGGCAGCGACGGGTCGGGCCCGAACACGGCGTCGGGCTGGACGCGGCGGATACACTCGGCGATCTTTTGCGAGATCTCGACGACGTCGCTCAGCGTGCCGTCGCCGTAATCCAGAAAGTAGAACTGCGACGCGCCGAGATGTCTGCCCGCGCGGATCGTCTCCTCGTGCCGGACGGCCGCGGTCTGCGCGGGTGTCGCCGCGCGGTCCTTGTTGCCCTGATCGCCGTTGGTCAGCGTCAGGTAGTGGATCTCGCACCCCTTCTCCGCCAGCACAGCGATGGTGCCGCCCATGCCGATCTCGTTGTCGTCGGGGTGCGGCTGGATGCACAGAATGCGTTTACAGCCTAAAATGTCGGGTTTGCGCAACAGTACCGTGGGATCCATCTTCATTTTCCTCTCTTTTTTTATTCCAGTGTTCCGATCGCCTGTTCAGCCGTTCGGGTGATGCTCTCGTCGCGGATACATTTCCGGATCGTCAATATGTCGGGGGTCAGCACGCGGTCCTCGTCGAGGTGCGGCACTTTTTCGCGCAGAAACGCGTGCACCGCGCCGGTTCCGGTGCCGGGCGTCATCGGCTTCAGAAAGTCGACGCCCTGCGCCGCCGCCAACAGTTCCACCGCCAGCACATCGCGGACATTGCCTAAAATCTCGGCCGCCTGCCGCGCAGCGATGGTGCCCATGCTGACGTGATCCTCCTGATTCGCCGAAGTCGGAATCGAGTCGACCGACGCGGGGTGCGCCAGCACCTTGTTCTCGGAGACCAGCGAGGCCGCCGTGTACTGGGTGATCATGAACCCCGAATTGACGCCGGGGTATGCCGTCAGGAACGGCGGGAGTCCGCCCAGTTTCGGGTCGACCAGACGGCTGATGCGCCGCTCGGAGATGTCCCCGATCTCTGCGATCGCGATCTTCAGGTAGTCCATGACCAATGCAATGGGCTGGCCGTGGAAGTTGCCGCCCGAGATGATGTCGTCGTTCTCCTCCAACACAATCGGGTTGTCGGTCACCGCGTTCATCTCGATGTCGACGGCCTCCAGCACGCGCCGCAGCGCGTCCTTCGACGCGCCGTGCACCTGCGGCACGCAGCGCAGCGAGTAGGCGTCCTGAATCTTGTCGCAGTGGACGTGGTGCTCGATGATCTCGCTGTTCTCGGTCAGGCGCAGCACGTTCTTCGCCGACGAAATCTGCCCGGGATGGGGGCGGATCGCCGAGATCGCGGGGTGAAACGCCCGCCGCGTCCCCTGCAGAGCCTCAAGCGACAGCGCCGCTGCGATATCACTGACCTTCATGAGGTTGCGCGCGTCGTAGCAGACCAGCGCGGCGACCGCCGTCATGATCTGCGTTCCGTTGATGAGCGCGAGCCCCTCTTTCCCCTGCAGGGTGACCGGTTCGATCCCCTTCTTTTGCAGCACCTCGAGCGCCGGTATCAGCGCCCCGTTCTCGATCACCGAGCCCTCGCCCAGCAGCACCGCCGCGAGATGCGCAAGCGGCGCGAGATCGCCGCTCGCCCCGACCGACCCCTTGCAGGGAACGGCGGGATACACGTCGCTATTGAGCAGTTCCAGCAGCTTCTCGACCGTCGAGACGCGGATGCCCGAGTAACCGAACGCCAGCGAGTTCGCCCGCAGCAGCATCGCCGCGCGCACGACGTCCTCGGTCAGCGGCTCGCCGACGCCGGTGCAGTGACTTAGTATCAGGTTGCGCTGCAGCTGCTCGCGCATGTCGATCGACACCGAAAAGTGGCTCAGCTCGCCGAACCCGGTGTTGATGCCGTAGACCGGCTCGTCGGCCTCCAGAATCCGGTCGACGCAGGCACGCGAGCGGTTCATACGCGCGATCGCTTCCGCCGACAATGCGACGCGCCTGCCGCGCCGCGCCACCGCCTCGACGTCGTCGATGGTCAGCGGCCGGTCCCCCAGCCGATAGGTTTGCGCCGTCATTTCAAGCTCTCCAATACCGCCTCGTAGAGGTGATCGGCGAGCGCGAGGCACTCATCCATCACTACTTTGCCCTCGAGCTCGTATTTTTTCACGAATTCGGGATCCTGAATGCTGCCCAGATTGATTTTGATGTTGAGCCACGCCGCCTGCATCGCGGCCTTCAGGCACAGCGCCGCGACGCCGAGATCGCTCGCGGCATTTGTGTTGAAGCGCGGTTGTACCAGCTTCGCGAACTGCAGCGCCTTGGCCGCGCAGCACAGAATCTCGAACGGCGTCCCGGTAGCGCCTTTCAGCGCGGTCTGCATCGCCGCCTTGCGCGACGCGACCTCCGCGTCGGTGTTTTTCGGCATCGCGAATACCGCGCTGACCGCGTTGAAGGCCTCGGTGTCGCGGTCGACGAGATCCAGCATCGCGCCGCGCAGCGCCGCGCCTTCGGTCAGTACTTTTGTCATGGTCTCGGCGACATCGAAGTATTTATCTTTGCCCTTGGTCAGCGCCGCCACCATCTCGATCATCGACATCCCGAGCGCAGCCACCACCCCGGCGACCGAGCCGCCGCCCGGCGCGGGCGCGTCCGACGCCAACAGCTCCATGTAATCTCTGATCGTCATATCCACCTGTTTCATTGCAATCCCTTCCTGCATCTTTATCAGCTTTAATCGTACCAAAAACAGTCGCGCTTTACAACGCGAAAAAGCGACAAAACCCGCCGCGAAATTTCGCTGGTTTGAATAGAATTTTCACGCATATTCTGCCTACCGAACAAGTTTATTACCCTGCTACCATGATAAACTGCGCCGAACGCAAAAACGGGCGGACGCCCGTCCGCTCGTTATCGTTTGTCCCGCTGTGCCCGGTACCGCGCGGGGCCGGTCTTGTAGAGATCCTCTCCGCGGCAGTCGATCGCGACGACGGCCGGAAAGTCCCGCACCGTCAGGCGGCAGATCGCCTCGGTGCCGAGCTCCGGGTAGGCGACGACCTTTGCGGCCGTGACACAGGACGAGAGCAGCGCGCCCGCGCCGCCGGTCGCCGCGAAATACACCGCCTTATTCTTTACCATGGCGTCGACGACTGTCGGCGCGCGGTCGCCCTTGCCGATCATGCCCTTCAGCCCCTGTTCCAGCAGGCGCGGCGTGTAGCCGTCCATGCGCGCGCTGGTGGTGGGGCCCGCCGACCCGAGGACCTCTCCCGGCTTTGCGGGCGTCGGCCCGACGTAGTAGAGCACCGCGCCGTCCAGCGTCACCGGCAGCGGTTCGCCGTTTTCCAGCGCGGCAACCAGCCGCGCGTGCGCGGCGTCGCGCGCCGTCAGCAACGGTCCGCTCAGCAGCACCGCCTCGCCGCAGCGCAGTTCCTCAATAAGCGCCGCGTCGAGCGGCAGCTGAATCCTGCGCATCAAAGCACCTCCGTGCAGTGCCGCGTGACATGGCAGCTGATGTTGACCGCGCAGGGCAGCCCCGCGATATGGGTCGGCGCCGTCTCGACCGCCACGCCGAGCGCCGTCGTTCTGCCCCCGAAGCCCTGCGGCCCGATGCCGAGTTCGTTGATTTGCACCAAAAGTGTCCGCTCCAGCTCCGCGTAATACGGGTCGCCGTTTTGCGCGTCGAGCGGACGCAGCAGCGCCTTTTTCGCGAGCAGCGCGCAGCCGTCGAAGGTACCGCCGATACCGACGCCGACCACGACAGGCGGACAGGGATTGCCCCCCGCGCTTCGAACCGTCTCGAGTACGAACGCCACGACGCCCGCGGCGCCGTCGGCGGGGCGCAGCATCCTGATCGCGCTCATGTTCTCGCTGCCGAACCCTTTGGGTGCGACCGTGATAATGACGCGGTCGCCGGGCACGATCTCGGTGTACAGCGCCGCCGGGGTATTGTCGCCGGTGTTGACGCGGCGCAGCGGGTCGCCGACCACCGAGTTGCGCAGCAGCCCCGCGCGGTATCCGTCCCGCACCCCCGCATCGACCGCCGCGCGCAGATCGCCGCCGACGAGATGCACCTCCTGCCCGATCTCGAGAAAAACACAGGCCAGCCCCGTGTCCTGACACACCGGTTTTCCCTGTTCCCGCGCCAGCGCCTCGTTGCGCTGCAGCAGCGCGAGCGTCTCGACTGCGGGCGCGTATTCCTCGGTCTGCCGCGCGGCTTCAATCGCCGCCCGCACGTCATCGGGAAGAACCACATTGCTCTCGATACACAGCCGCGCGACAGTCTCGGTCACCGCCGCGACTTCCAGCTCTCTCATGATGATCCCTCCCTTTTTCATGTGCTAATTTTATCGCCATTCGGGTTCGGTGTCAAACAATCCGCTGCTGCTCGAAAAAAAAGGAAAAGACCACCGAACGGGGTCCTTTCCCACTGGTTTGCGGTTATTCTATTTCGCTTCCTCGCAGTAGAGGCAGTTGTAGACGCGGCTGACGGGGTCGGTCAGCACAAACACCGAGTCCAGCTCCTGCTCGGTGCTGGTGATGCAGCGGGGATTGGTGCAGTGGATCACGTTGACGACGCGCTCGGGCAGTTTGATGGCGCGTTTCTCGACCAGTTCGCCGTCCTTGATGATGTTGACGGTGACACCGGGATCGATGAAGCCCAGCACGTCGAGGTCGAGATCGATGTCGGCGTCGACCTTGATGATGTCCTTGCGGCCCATGCGCTCGCTCTTGACATTGCGCATAATCGCGACCGCGCAGTCGAGCTCGTCGAGATGCAGGTGCTTGTAGATCGTCATCCCTTTTTTGGCCTGAATATGATCCAGCACGATGCCGGACCGGATGCTGTCAATATTCATGATTTTACCCCCAAAAGCTTCATAATCAGCGCCATGCGGATGTACTTTCCGTTCTGCACCTGCCGGAAGTAGGCGGCGCGCGGGTCGTCGTCGATGTTCTTCGAGATCTCGTTGACGCGGGGCAGCGGGTGCATGACGGTGAGATCTTTTTTGGCGCGGGTCATCTTCTCGCGGTCGAGGATGTAGGTGCCTTTTAAGCGCTGGTAGTCGGCCTCGTTGAAGAAGCGCTCTTTCTGGATGCGCGTCATGTACAGCACGTCGAGTTTGTGGATATTGTCGTCGAGGCTCTCGACCTGCTCGTAGGGCACGCCGGCCTCGTCCATTTTCTTGATCAGGTAGTCCGGAATCACGAGTTCCGGCGGCGATATCAGCACGAAGCGGACGTTCTCGTACCGCATCATCGCGTTGATCAGCGAATGCACCGTGCGGCCGAACTTGAGGTCGCCGCACAGCCCGACCGTCATGTCGGCGAGGCGGTTTTTCTCGATCTGGATCGTCAGCAGATCGGTCAGTGTCTGGGTCGGGTGGTTGTGGCCGCCGTCCCCGCCGTTGATGACCGGCACGGTGCTGACCTGCGCCGCCACCGACGGCGCGCCCTCCTTCGGGTGGCGCATCGCGATGATGTCGCTATAGCACGCCACGGTGCGGACGGTGTCGGAGACGCTCTCCCCCTTCGCCGCGCTGCTCGAGTTGGCCTCCGAGAAGCCGAGGGTCCTGCCGCCCAGCGACAGCATCGCCGACTCGAAGCTGAGGCGGGTGCGGGTGCTGGGCTCAAAGAACAGTGTCGCGAGAATCTTGTCCTCGCAGACGCGTCGGTAGCGGTCGGGATTCGCGATGATGTCGCGTGCGCTCTCGATCAGTTCGCCGATCTCCGCTTCCGTCAGATCCAGTATGTCGATGACATTTCTCATATAGTTCCTCCATTCATCCATCCCTCGTCCGAGGGGTTATCGCGAAATTGTTTCAGCCGTCCGATGTCCGTCGCGGGGATGTAGCCCTCCTCCGCGGCGACCTCGATCAGCGCGTCGAAATCGGTCAGGCTGACATTGACGACCTGCGCCTGCGCCAGTCTGTCCAGCCCTTTCTTCATGCCGTAGGTGAAGATGCTGACGATGCCGAGCACCTCGGCGCCCGCCTCGCGCAGCGCGTCGACGACCTCGATGACGCTGCCGCCCGTCGAGATCAGATCCTCGACGACCACGACTTTCTGCCCCGCCTCCAGCCGTCCCTCGATGCGGTTTTCGCGCCCGTGGTCCTTCGTGCCGCCGCGCACATACCCCATCGGCAGCGCCATCAGGTGAGCGGTGATGGCGGCGTGGGCGATGCCGGCGGTGCTGGTGCCCATCAGCGCTTCGCAGGCCGGGAAGTGTTCGCGGATCAGCGCCGCGAGCCCCTGCTCAATCTGGGTGCGCACCGGCGGCGACGACAATGTCAGGCGGTTGTCGCAATAGATCGGACTTTGGATGCCGCTCGCCCAGATGAAGGGCTGTTCCGGCCGCAAAAATACGGCCTGTATCTGCAATAAGCTTTTGGCGATTTCCTGTCTCATAACTCCTCCTAAAGAAACTCGGCGCAGCAGCGCTCGTAGACCGCGGCGGGATCCGCCGCCGCCGTGATGGGCCGCCCGACGACGATATAGTCGGAGCCGATCTCTTTGGCGCGCTGCGGGGTCGTGATGCGTTTCTGGTCGTCCGCCGCGCTGTCGGCAAAGCGGATGCCCGGCGTGACGGTCAGGAAGCCCGGGCCGCAGGCGGCTTTGACCGCGCCCGCCTCGAGCGGCGAACAGACGACGCCGTCCAGCCCGGACGTCTGCGCGTTCTTTGCGTAGTGGATCACGGTCTCGTCGAGCGGCGTCGCGATCAGCAGCTCGTCGTGCATGCGCTGCTCGTCCATCGAGGTCAGCTGGGTCACCGCGATGACGAGCGGACGGCTGCCGTCGGCCCGGGTGACGCCCGAGACCGCGGCGCGCATCATCTCGCTGCCGCCCGCGGCGTGCAGGTTGACCATGTCGACGTCGAGGCCCGAGAGCGACGCCATCGCCTTCTGTACCGTGTTCGGGATGTCGTGCAGCTTCAGATCCAGAAAGATCGGATGCCCCATCTTCTTGACCGTGCGCACCATCTCCGGCCCCTCGGCGTAGAACAGCTCCATGCCGATTTTAACGAACGGCTTCTTCCCCTTGAACTGCGCCAGAAAATCCAGCGTCTCGCGCGCGCTCTTAAAATCGCACGCTACAATGACATCGCGTTTCTCCATCGTTTTACCTCTCTATGCTGCCAATATTATGAAAACTGTTTCTGTTCTTTTCCGGCGGGGTATGCTATGCTGAAGCTACCGGAACACCGATCAAATTACTGTTGGAGGACTCCCATGAAACCGAAGCTTTTGCCGCTCATTGCTGCTCTTTGCGTCCTCTGTCTTTTTGCGGGCTGCACCGCCGGAAAATCCGACGATCCGCCGCCCGTGTTCTCCCCGGCGGGTACCCCGGAAAAACCGCCCGCGTCCACCGAGGAACCGGCGAAACCCGACGTCGTTGTCGGCACGTTGGACAGCCTGCTGAAGAACCACGGTTTTTTCATCGCCCAGTACAACCCGGAGGTGTTGCTGAAAACCCCGGAGCAGGTCGCCTCCATCGACGTGAACGGCCTGCATCCCTACTTCTGCTACAACGTCCTGCTGATCGAGACCGAGGGGTTCGCGAGCGAGATCGAACCGCCCTATTTGACGTCCGCCGAGCGCGAAGCGCTGATGAACAAGACGGGCGGCGACCCCTACCTCGTGGTGTATGAGGCCGACGAGGCGCAGGCGGGATTCGACAGCGTCTACGGGCCGGACCGCGTCCATGTCCTTGCCTGGCCGCCGCAGGACGACTACTTCATCTCCGAGAACGGCTACCTCGTCACCGAGGCCGGCTGGGGCGACGACGGCTATCTCTGGTTCTACGAGATCGCCGATACCGCCATCGAGGGGAAATACGGGATCGTGACCAGCTACTGTTTGGGGTACAACTACTTCACGGAGGCCATCATCGACAGCTTCACCGAGGACGACATCCTTCGGCCGGTCACCGGCGAGTTCAACACGTTTTCGGACGTGCTGGCCGCGACCGGTAAAACACGCGCCGAACTGCCGACCTACGACATCATCTACTACTACGACACCGACCGCTGGTACCTGTACGGCGTGCTGCCGACCGGGTCGGGGTACACGCTGCCGTAGCGGATGATACGCAATCTTTTGAAAACCGGGGATTTCCCCCGTTTTTTTTGTGGGCTACAATGCTGCGCCGACAATCTCGCGCAGATCGGTGACGCCGAGTTCCGCCATCGCTTCCGGCAGCGTCTCGATGATTCTTTTGCAGCAAAACGGGTCGGCAAGATTCGCCGCGCCGACCTGAACCGCCGTCGCGCCCGCCATCATCATCTCCAGCACGTCGCGCGCACTCGAGACGCCGCCCATGCCGATGACCGGCAGCTGAACCGCGCCCGCAACCTGATGCACCATGCGCAGCGCGACCGGAAAGACCGCGGGCCCCGACAGGCCGCCGTAGCGGTTGGCCAGCACCGGGCGGCGCGTCTTGAGGTCGATGCGCATGCCGAGCAAGGTGTTGATCAGCGACAGGCCGTCGGCGCCGGCGTCGGCGCACGCCGCGGCGATCGTGACGATGTCGGTGACGTTGGGGCTGAGCTTGATGAACACCGGTTTTTGGACGCGCGCTTTGACGGCGCGGGTGACCGCGGCCGCATTGTCGGCGTCGACCCCGAACGTCATGCCGCCGTGGGCGACGTTGGGGCAGCTGATGTTGATCTCCAGAAGGCCGATCTGCGGCTCCTTGTCCAGCTTTTCGGCGCATTCGACGTACTCCTCGATCGAGAAGCCGCTGATATTCGCGATCACCGGTTTATGGTAAACCGCTTTCAGGCGCGGCAGCTCGTGCGCTATCACGGCGTCGACGCCGGGATTCTGCAGCCCCACCGCGTTGAGCATCCCCATCGGACACTCGGCGACGCGCGGCAGCTCGTTGCCGTACCGCTCGTCGCGGGTCGTTCCCTTCAGCGCGATCGACCCCAGAATATTCAGATCGTAGAGATCCTGAAACTCGGCGGCGAACCCGAACGTTCCGCTCGCGGGAATCACCGGGTTGTCGAGCTCCAGCCCGCACAAATTGACCGACGTGTTCACCAGACCACCTCCGCGCTGTCAAATACCGGGCCCTCTTTACAGGTGCGCTTCGGGCCGTTTGTTGTCTTGCAGGTACAGCCCATGCACGCGCCGAACCCGCAGGCCATGCGGCTCTCGAGGCTGACCTGTCCGCCGCCCGCCGCAATCTTGCTGACCGCCCGCATCATGTTCATCGAGCCGCAGCAATAATAATAGTCGTACGGTTTTTCCGCAATCGCGTCGGTGACGAGTCCCTTTCGGTAGACGCTGTCGTTCTCGGTGAAGACGACGGTGTCGCAGCCGAGTTCCGCGAACCGCTCCGCGAAAAAGACATGGGCGGCATCGGCGAACCCCAGAATTACGCGCACCGGCTTTTGCTCGTCCCGCAGCCGTTTGGCGAGCGCGAGCATCGGCGCGGCGCCGACCGAGCCCGCCAGCAGCAGCGGCTGCGCCGCGCGCGCCGTGTCAAACCCGTTGCCGAGACCCGTCAGACAGTCGACCGTTGTTCCGACAGCGAGCGCCGTCATGTTCTTCGTGCCCTCGCCCACGACCATGTAGGCGATGCCGAACCCGCCGTCCTCCCAGTCGCACGCCGCGAAGGGCCGGCGCAGATAAAAGCCGTCGAGCGCAATCTGCACGAACTGGCCGGGCTGCGTAAACCCGTGGTCCCCCGCTAAGCGCAGGTACCAGGTGTCCTGTGCGACTTTGGTGTTTTCGGTGATCCGAAACGATCCTTGTTTCATCGTTCCTGCCTCCAAACCGTATTGCCCTGATAGAGCGTCATCACGACGTCGCCGGTCGTGCGCATACCCGCGAACGGTGTCGCGCGCCCCATCGACAGGAATCGGTCGGGATCGATGACGGATTCAACCGCCGGGTCGATGACGCAGAGATCGGCGCTCTGGCCGACCGCGAGGCCCCCCGCGACGCCGAAGATCGCGCGCGGGCGCAGCGCCTTTTTCTCGATCAGCTGCGCAAGCGACAGCACCCCGTTCAGCACCAGTTCGGTGTGCAGCACCCGGAACGCGGTCTCGAGCCCGACGATGCCCATCGCGCTGTCGCGCAGGCCGCGGCTCTTCTCCTCGGCGGAGTGCGGCGCGTGGTCGGTGGCGATGACGTCGACCGTGCCGTCGAGCAGCCCCGCCAGCATCGCGTCGCGGTCAGCGCGGCCCCGCAGCGGCGGGTTCATTTTAAAGCGGCCCTCTTCCCGGATGTCCTCGTCGCAGAGCACGAGGTAGTGCGGCGCCGTCTCGCAGGTCACCGCGACCCCGCTCTTTTTCGCGTCCCGGATGAGCGCGACGCTCTCCTTCGTCGAGACATGGCAGACGTGGTAGCGGCACTTCGTGTCGGCCGCAAGTTTCAGATCCCGCTCGATCATCCGCCACTCGGACGCCGAGGAGATGCCGCGGTGCCCGTGGGCGCGGGCGTAGTCGCCGTCGTGGATGTAGCCGCCGTTCAACAGCGTCTCGTCCTCGCAGTGCTGTGCGATAATGGAGCCGGCGGCGCGCACACGCGCCATCGCCTCCCGCATCAACCCCGTGTCCTGAACGCCCTTGCCGTCGTCCGAGAACCCGGCGACGTGCGGCGCGAGCGCCTCGATGTCGGTCAGCGCCCCGCCCTTTTCGCCGACCGAGATGCAGGCGTAGGGTTTTACACCGACGACCGCGTTGTCGTCGATCAGCCGCTGCTGGAGCGCGAGATGTTCCAAGCTGTCCGGCGCGGGGTTCAGGTTCGGCATCGTGTACAGGCCGGTATACCCGCCGCGCGCGCCGGCTTTAGTGCCGGTCGCAATCGTTTCTTTGTACGAAAAACCGGGTTCTCTCAGATGTACGTGAACATCTAAAAAACCCGGAACAATATAACAATTATTTAATTGGATAACTACGCTGTCGGCGGTCGGTTGGATCGATGGAGATACGTCGGCAATGTGCCCTTTTTTGATGAGAACGTCTTTGGGGATAAATACCCCGTCTTCCAGGATTTTCGCATCTTTCAAGAGCTGCATCAACGCATTCACCTCCGAAACCTCGTACAGTTCTAAAGAAGTATAATACACATTTTTTTGAATGTCAACGCTTTTTGAAAAATTCAAATTTCGCGTGGAAATAGCGGTCCTTTTCCGCCGCTTTTCGGAAAGTGTTAACGATTTATTCATATACCGGCGCCTATTATGCTTTGCATAATTTTAATAAGTATATTATAATAAGAAAAGATTTAAAAACACCGTGAATCGGATGCGAACCGGCTCACCGCGAATACCGACTGCAATTTTTGAGGGCAACATGATTCTGGATTTTATCAAAAGCGCCTACTCCCAACTTCCCGTCCCCGTCGTCGTGCTGAACGATGACGCGGCTTATTCTGTTGCTTACGCCAACGCCGCCGCGTTCACGCTGCTGAACCCGATCGGCTCGACGTCCGGCATCGGGAATTCCGACGACTTCGATTACGGCAATCTGCTGCGATTCACCTCGACCGACGTCTTCGAGAGTATCCTCGGTATTCTGCGCAATTTCGGCTCGACGAGCCGCTTCATCGCCACCCTGCTCGATTATCAGGGCAATCCAGTGCTGGTGAGCATCACCGCCAACGTTGTCCGCTACGAGGAGCGCAATTACTTCGCTTTCTATCTGCAGAGCCGTGCGGAGGACGAACTCACCGAGCTGGAGGTGCAGGAGAACATCGCCTACACCACTTTCCACATGGCGTACAAGTCCGAGGATCTGGACGAGTCGATCAACGGGGTTCTCTCCTTTATCGGCGCCTCCGTCGACGTCAGCCGCGTCTACATCTTCGAGGAGATCTCGCCGACGCTGACCAGCAACACCTACGAGTGGTGCGCCGAGGGCATCGTCCCCTGCATCGAGGATTTAAAGAACCTCTCCAAGGCCGATTACAACTACGACAGCATCATCGAGAATGGGCTGTACATCGCCGACGATATCCGCGAGCTGCCCGAGATCGACCGCGCCATCTTAGAGGAACAGGGCATCAAGTCCGTCGCCATCATCCCGCTGATTCACCAGAACAAGGCGCTGGGCTATATCGGGTTCGACGACTGCAAGAGCTACCGCAAGTGGACGAGCGGCGAGATCAACGCATTGACCGACGTCTCCCGCATCATCATCTCACTGATTCTGCGCCGCAACGCCGAGAACCGGCTCCAGCGCGGCCTCCAGATATTACAGACCATCTCGGACAACATCGACAGCGTCGTCTACGTCTCCGAGATCGGCACCAACGAGATCATCTTCGTCAACAAGGCGCTGTGCACCACGCTGGACACGACGCCGGATCAGCTGATCGGCCAGACCTGCTGGCAGAAACTCCAAAGCGGAAGAGAAGGCCCCTGCGAGTTCTGCCCGGTGCCGAAACTGATCGATGAAGATGGCAATATCCTCCAGAATTCGGTCGTCTGGGAGTTCCAGAACACCATCAACAAGCGCTGGTACCTCGTGAAGGATGCGCTGATCGAATGGATCGACGGCCATCTGGTCCACATCGAGACCACCACCGACATCTCCTACCAGAAGATCTACGAGGAGAAGCTGACGCGGTACGCGTCGCTCGACACCATGACCGGCGCCTACAACCGCGAGTGGGGCTACAAGCTGATCTACGAGATGTCGACCAGGAGCCAGATTGAACAGAAAGACGTCAGCCTCGTCTTTATCGATCTCGACGGCCTCAAAAGGGTCAACGACAACTTCGGCCACAGCGCGGGCGACGACATGATCACCCGCATCGTCGACGTGATACAGGCCCGCGTCCGCAAGAGCGACGTCGTGTGCCGGTGGGGCGGCGACGAGTTTATCGTGCTGCTCCAGTGTCCGCTCGAGACCGCCGAGTCCATCATGAAGGACGTCACCGCGAAGCTCGACCAGCTCAACAACGCGCTGCAGCTGCCCTACAAGCTGTCGATCAGCTACGGCATCACGCTGCTGAACAGCGACGAGGACGCCAGCATCGACGCGATCATCTCCCGCGCCGACGGGCTGATGTACCGCAACAAGATTTCGAAAAAGAAAAAACAGGCATAACCGCCGAAAATAAAGCAAGGAGCTGCCATGGCAGCTCCTTGCTTTTGTGTCTCAAACCCTGTAAAATAGCAATGTTACGCTATAGAGATAAGTAACAAGAGGAGGCCCCGTGCAAAACAAGCTCTGGACCCGAAACTTTACGATCATTACGCTCGGCACCGTCGTCTCGGTGCTGGGCAGCGCCATGTCCGGTTTTGCGATCAGCATTCTCGTCTACGACTACACCAACTCGACGCTTTTGTTCGCCATCTTTCAGGTCGCTTATCATCTGCCGAAAGTCCTGATGCCGATCTTCTCCGGCCCGTTTCTCGACCGCTTTTCGCGCCGCAAGATGATCTACACATTGGATTTCATCAGTTCGTCGCTGTACGTCTGCCTGTTCCTGTTCATGCGGTTCGGCAGTTTCAACTACGCGTTGCTGCTTGCAACCTCCCTGACGCTCGGCACCATCGAGAGCATCTATCTCGTCGCCTACGAGAGCCTTTACCCCAACCTGATCACCGAGGGCTTCTACTCGAAGGCCTACTCGGTCTCCAGCATGATCTACCCGCTCTCCGCGGTTATGATGCCGGTCGCCGCCCGCATCTACAACATGTGGGGTATCGCGCCGATCTTTCTGATCAACGCCTGCACCTTCCTGACCGCCGCGATCTTCGAGACCCAGATCAGAATCGACGAGACGCATCTTCAAAAAGAAAAGACGAAATACAATTTCCGCGCCTATTTCGACGACTTCAAGCAGGGCGTCCAATACATCCGGGGCGAAAAGGGCCTGATGATTATCGCCGCCTATTTCTGTATCACGATGTTCTGCGATGGACCGATGGCAGCGCTGATGCTGCCCTATTTCAAGATGACGCCCGAAATCGGCGCCGTGTTCGGGGTCTCACCGGACATGGCGTACAGCCTTGTCGGCGCGCTCGCGGTCTTCGGCCGCCTGATCGGCGGCGGCGTCCACTACCGGTTCAAGTATCCAAAAGAGCAGAAATTCCTGATCGCCTGCGTCGTCTACATCTCGATCAGCGTGCTGTCGGGCGGCGTGCTGTTCCTGCCGCTGGTCGGGATTATCATCATCCAGTTCGTCACCGGCCTGCTCGGCGTCACCTCCTACACTATCCGCATCTCGGCGACCCAGAGCTACATCCCGGACGACAAACGCGCACGCTTTAATGGCGCGTTCAGCATGATCGTCACGACCGGCAGTATCCTGGGGCAGCTGGTCGCGGGCGTTTTGGGCGAGGTGCTGCCCATCCGTTTGGTCTTTGTCGCCTCCGGATTTCTCAACCTGCTCGCCGCCGTCTTCCTGATGGCGCGGAACGGACAATACGTCAAACCGATCTACAACCGGGACACCTAAAAAAAACCGGGAGCGCCGCTCCCGGTTTATACTTTTCCTCTAGTCGGCCGCCGGCTGTTCCGTTTCGGCGGGCAGCTCCGCGGTACAGAACTTGCAGCGCGTCGCCTTGCCCGGAATCGTCTCCAGACAATAGGGGCAGGTCCTGGTGTCGGTCGCGGGGTCGGCGTGGCTGATCGTCCGAATCTTGTTGACCCCTTTGACAAACAGGAAGATAAAGAAACTCATGATGATAAAATTGACGACGGCGGTCAGAAAGCTGCCGTACATGATCTGCGCGCTGCCGATCGCGAAGAACCATTCCTTCATGTCGACGTAGCCGATGAGACCCAGCAGCGGCGACAACAGGTCGTTGACCAGCGAGTTGACGATGTCCTTCATCGCCGCGCCGATGATGACGCCGACGGCGAGATCGATGACGTTGCCGCGCATCGCGAACTCCTTGAACTCATTCAAAAACTTTTTCATAGCACTACCCCTCATTTATTCACATTATTATAACATTGATTATGCTATAATCAACTAACTTGAAAATACCTGCGTATTTTCAAGGCGCGGCGGACGCCGCGCTGCCGCGAATGCGGCTATAGTTTATTGCATTGTCGATTTGTGCCATCGGCACTCGGCGTGTTTGCACGCCGCTTAAAAATGCTTTGCATTTTTAAGCGGATCGACGATATAATCAGATAAAAGGAGAGATCGCCATGAAAGATGTTTTTTCCGTGATCCACAACCGCGCGTCGGTCCGCGATTTCACCGGTGAACCGGTGCCAAAGGAATATCTCCGCGTCATCGCCGAATCGGGCCGCCACGCGCCGACCGGCTGCAACACCCAGACGCGCCGCCTGACCGTCGTCGCCAACCCGGATCTGGTCGCCGAGCTGTGCGCCGCGATGGAGACACACCTCGACCGCGACGAGCCCTACGACATGTACCGCCCCGCCGCGATCATCATCGCGAGCGACGACCGGGACGACGTCAACGCATCGCTCAACTGCGCCGTCGCGATGGAGAACATGCTGCTGGCCGCCCACGCGCTGGGTGTCGGCGCGGTGTGGATCAACCAGCTGCGCCTGCTGCAGGATTGCGCCGATGTCCGCGCCGTGCTGGATAAGTTCGGCGTCCCCGCGACCCATAACGCGCTGTGCAATGTCGCGCTCGGCATGCCGGTCGCGCCCGTCGAGCAGCGCGCGAAAGAGGAGATGCGGATTGACTGGGTCGAGTGATTCGCCCGCCCGTTTTGCGCATCCGCTGCCGCCCGTCTGCGCCGCCGACGCCGCCGTCCTGATTCTCGGTTCCTTTCCGAGCGTCCGGTCGCGCGCCGACGCCTTCTACTACGCCCACCCACAAAACCGCTTCTGGCCGTTGATGGCCGCGCTGTTCGAGGAGCCCTGCCCCGCCGGCAACGCGGCGAGAACCGCGCTGCTAACGGCGCACCGCGTCGCGCTGTGGGACGTGATTCAAAGCTGCGAGATCGCGGGCTCCGCCGACAGCACGATCCGACAGGTGCTTCCGAACGACATCGCCGCGCTGCTGCGGCAGGCGCCGATCCGGCGGATTTTCACGAACGGCGCGACGGCCGACCGGCTCTACCGCCGCTACTGCCGCGCCGCCACCGGCATCCCCGCTGTTCCGCTGCCCTCGACCAGCCCCGCCAACGCGCGCTGCGGATTTGAGGATCTGCTGCGGCAATGGCGCGTTATCACCGAGTAAAGCAGGCGCCGCGGCAGACCGCGATTCTGCGGTATGGCGGATAATCCTGCTTTGCGCCCGCGATTTATCGAATTGTAAACGCTTGATGAATTCGACGCCTTTCTGTTGACTTGTTCGATAATAATACTATACTTATATTATAGAGAAGATGCGCTACAGGAAATCCGCACACCGCTGGCTGACCGCTTCCGGCAGATTTCGGTACGCTTTGCCGGGGAAATCCCGGCTTTTGCTGTCTTTGGAGGTTCTTATGAAAACGAAAAAAATACTGGGCGCCTCGCTCGGCAACTGTGTCCATGTCGGCGGCGTCGTACACTTTCTGAATCTCGCGCAGGATCTCGGGTACGAGACCGTCTTCGCAGGCCCCGCGATCCCGCCCGACAAAATCATCGCGCTGTGTCGGACGCAACAACCAAAGTATGTCGCGCTGGGCTACCGGCTGACCCCCGAAAACGCGCTGCCGCTCGTCGAAGCGCTCCGCGCCGGGGCCGAGACCCTGCCCTACAAGCCGGTCTGGCTTTTCGGTGGTACCCCGCCGGTCGCGGAGGTTGTCCGCGAGACCGGCTTCTTCGACTTCGTCTTCGACGGCTACGAGGACATCGACGACTGTATCGCGTTCCTGCGCAACACGCAGCGGGCGGTGTCCGCCGACACCTACGCGCAGACATTGGTCGCACGCCTGGCGCAAAAAGCGCCCTACCCGCTGCTGCGCCACCACTTCGGCCTGCCCTCCTACGCGGAGACCGTCGCGGGCTGCCGTGCGATTGCCGAATCCAAGGTGCTCGACGTCATCTCGCTCGGCATCGACCAGAACACGCAACAGTTCTACTTCCACCCCGACGAGCGCGACCCCGCACTGAACGGTGCGGGCGGCGTTCCTGTACACAATGACGACGAGTTCCGCGCCCTAAAAGCCGCGTCGCAGTGCGGCAACTACCCGCTCATGCGCTGCTACAGCGGCACCGCCGACGTGCTGCGTTTCGCCGAGGTGCTGTCCGCCACGCTCGACAACGCGTGGTGCGCCGTACCGCTGTTCTGGTACAACAAACTGGACGGCCGCGGCGACCGCACGCTCGAGGAATCGATGGCCGAGGCGCAGCAGCTTATCGCGTGGCACGCCGGGCGCGACATCCCCGTAGAGCTCAACGAGCCGCACCACTGGGGTCTGCGCGACGCCCACGACGTCCTCTCGGTCGCGGCGTCCTTCCTGTCCGCCTACCACGCCAAAAAACTCGGCGTGCGCCACTACATCGCGCAGTACATGTTCAACGTGCCGAACACGCTCAGCTTCTCGATGGATCTCGCCAAAGTGCTGGCGCAGATCGAGATTACCGAGGCGCTGCAGAGCGACGACTTCACCTGCTACCGCCAGACCCGCACCGGTCTGCCGTTCCTGTCCCCCGACCTGATGCTGGCCAAAGGGCAGCTCGCCTCCTCGACGATGCTCCAGATGGCGGTCAAGCCCGACATCATCCACGTCGTCGGCTACAGCGAGGCCGTCCACGCCGCGACGCCCGACATCGTCATCGAGAGCACCAAGATCGTGCGCGGCGCCGTCCGCTCGTCGCTCGACGGCAGCGCCGATATGACGTGGGACCCGCGGGTACAGGAGCGAAAGCGCGAGCTGCTCGACGAGGCCGCCTGCCTGCTCGATTTCATCCGCGCGCGCTACCGCGGCGTCAGCGACGATCCCCTCTTCGATCCGAAGATTTTGGCTGACTGCGTCCGCTGCGGCATTCTCGACGCGCCGCACCTCGTGAAAAACGCCGATTGCCGCGGCAATCTGCAGACCCGCATGATCGACGGAAAGTGTCTCGCCTACAACGAGGACACCAACAAACCCATGAGCGAGGCCGAACGGCTTCAGCGGCTCGAGGACGCCGGATTGCTGAATCCCGACGCGATCTGTCCGTCCGCCTAGGAGGAACCGAAATGCTAAATCCCAGAAAAATCGCCGTGATCAGTACCGGCAACGGCGGGCAGTCGATGGCCGCCTACTTCTCCCATCTCGGCTTCGAGGTCTCGCTGTACGCGCGCGAGTACGAGCGCGCCGGCATGTTCCCGAAGGACCGCGTCTTCAAGATGACCGGCATCATCACTGACAACCCGGTCATCCATCTCATCAGCAGCGATATGTGCGCGGTCGTCAAAGACGCCCACCTCATCATGGTCACGACGCCGACCCAGTACCACCACGTCGTCGCCGCCGAGATGGCGCGATGCCTCGAGGACGGCCAGATCATCGTGCTGAACCCCGGGCGCACATTCGGCACCTATGTGTTCGGCCAGACGCTCGCCGAGCACGGCAACACGAAAAAAGTGCTGCTCGCCGAGGCCGAGACGTTCCTGTTTGCGTGCCGCTGCACCCGCATCGCGGAACCCGTGATCCACGGCATCAAGGAGCATATCCGCGTCGCCGCGCACGACCCGAACGACACCCCGGCGGTCGTCGCCGCGCTCGGCGCCGTGATCCCCGACGTCTTCGAAGCCGCCGAAAGCACATTGGAGACCAGCTTCTCGAACATCGGCATGATCTTTCACCCACTGCCGATTCTGCTCAACATCACCCGTGTCGAGAAGAAGGAGAAGTTTCTGTTCTACCGCGAGGGCATCAGCCCGCTCGTCGCCAACATCCTTGACCGCATGGATCAGGAGCGGATGGCGGTCGCGCTCGGCTACGGGCACCACATTCTGTCGGCGTACGACTGGCTGTTCGAGCACTACGGCAGCACCGGCGACACCTTGTACGAGCGCATTCAGAACACCGAGGCTTACGCCAATATCTACGCGCCCGTCGACATCGACACGCGTTACATCTTCGAGGACATGCTGACCGGCTGCGTCCCGTTCTACTACGCCGGACAGGCCATCGGCATCGATACGCCGATCATCAAATCCTCAATTCTCTGGGCCAGCACCGTCTACGAGACCGACTTCATCCAGCACGGGCGCAACGAGAAGCGCATCGATTTCGCGGCCATCGCCGAAACCTGCGGTTACTGAGCCGTCCGCGGGACCGGCGGAAACGCCGGTCTCTTTTTTGTGAAAAATCTGCTGTTTAACTTGCAATTTCCCTGCTATAATATGATAATATAGCCAGACCATTTAATTACAGCGTAGCCGTTTTTGAAGCAGCGGGCCTTCCCCGCCGGCACACAGAGCATGCGTTTGGCTATGCAATTGAAACCGACAGGAGTACGACATGGCGAATAAGCTGAAAGCCATCCGCAAGGAGCTCGGGCTGCAGGACGGCCCGGGTCTCATCTATGGCTATTTTGAAAAGTACCTGATCTCGATCAACCAGAAGGACAAGCAGTTCGAGCTTTTTGTCGACGCGGAAATCGACGAAAACGATCGAACCGTCATCGAGACGCTGCGCGACTTCATCAAGACGAACGCGTCGTCCTACGGCATCAAAAACTCCTCCCTGTCCAACACCGGGCTCTCGCTGATCATCAGCGACAAAAAGGGCGACGAGTTGGTCGAGTTCTTCTATCTGCTCGTCAACCAGATGAAAATGCTGCACATCGCGGGCAGCGAGTACTGCTCCAACTGCGGCGCTCCGCTCGGCGACGACTCGGTCATTCTGAAGATCGGCGCCCACGCGCACACCACCGACCGATCCTGCGCCAACAAGATCGTTGAGAGCAAGAAGGCGAAATACGTCAACAAGCCGAAAGCGCGCGTGTTTTTGGGCTTTGTCGGCGCGCTGCTCGTCGGCATCATCGGCACTCTGCCTTATCTCTATCTCGGATACAAGGATTATCCCTGTTTCTTCGCGGCGTTCCTGATTCCGCTGTTCTGCTTCTTCGGGTACGGCCTGTTCGGCGGCAAACCCAGCATCGGCAAAATCATTATCTGCCTGTTGATGCCCGTATTGCTCTTTGCCGCCGCCTCGGCGGGTCTGCTGGGCTACAGCGTCTTCACCCAGTGGTACGACGCGGGCTACGTCTTCACGATCAAGGATCTGCTCACGACGGTGTGGCAGAACCTGTTGACCAGCTCGGCGCTGCGCGAGACCTTTATCTACCGCCAGGTACTGTTCGGCGGCATCTTTGTGCTGGCCGGTTACGTCTTCACGCTGCCGACCTGCTACAAGCGGCCGATCCCCTACTTCTGTATCCTGAAAGCGGTCAAGTAGCATGAAGGAAATCTGGAAAGGCAGCGCGCTGCTCGCGCCGGTCCCGCTCGCGATGGTCAGCTGCGGCGACGGACAGAAAAACAACATCATCACGGTCGCGTGGTGCGGCATCACCTGCTCCTCGCCGCCCAAAACCTACATCTCGCTGAAACCACAGCGCTACTCCTACGACATCATCAAAAACAGCGGCAGCTTCGTCATTAACCTCACGCCGCGCGCGCTGGTCCCGGCCGCCGACACCTGCGGCGTCAAGTCGGGCCGCGACGTCGACAAATTCGCGCTGACCGGCCTGACCGCCGAACCCTCGCCGAATCTGCGCTGCCCCATGATCGCCGAGAGTCCGCTCTCGATCGAGTGCCGGGTCACCGAGATTCTGAAGCAGGGCTCCCACGACATGTTTCTCGCCGATATCTTAAGCGTCAACGCCGAGAAGGCGTTCATCGATAAGGACGGGCGGCTGCGGCTCGACAAGGCCGACATCGTCGCCTTTACCCACGGGCACTACTACGCGCTCGGCAGCTGTCTTGGCAGCTTCGGGTTCTCGGTTATGAAGAAAAAAACCGCCGCGCGCAAGCGGACGCACCGATGAGAATGCGCCACAAACCGTGGGCACGGCCCGAACTGGAGGCCTGCCCCTTTTTTGTACCCGATTCCTACGCCCTGCGCGGGCGCTGGAGCGCGCTCTTTGCCGGTCGCTCCGTCACCGTCGAGCTGGGCTGCGGCAAGGGCGGCTTTATCGCCGCCGAGATCGCAGCGCACCCCGACCGATTTTTTCTGGCCGTCGACATCAAGGACGCGGTGCTCGCCTCGGCGAAACGGAACATCGAGGCCGCCTGCGCCGCGCCGCCCGCGAACGTGCTGCTGTTTTCGCACGATATCGCGCGCATCCACCAGCTGGAACTGCCGGCGCACAGCGTCGACCGCCTGTATATCCTGTTCCCCAACCCGTGGCCGAAAGAGAGTCACCAAAAGCGGCGGCTGACCCATCCGCGCCAGCTGGCGCAGTATGCCCCGTTTCTCGCGCCCGACGCGACGGTCGTCTTCAAGACCGACGACGCCGCGCTCTACCGCGACTCGCTCGACTACTTCGCGCAGAGCGGTTACCGCAGTCTCCGCAGCACCGGCGACCTTTACGCGGCGGAGCCCCCCGTCGGGGCGCTGACTGAACACGAGCAACTGTTCCGCGCGCAGAATCTGCCGATCCATCTCATCGAAGCCCATCCCCCAACGGAGCGCCATGATACCGGAAAAAGAGATCTTTGAGGAATACGCCCGCCACGCCGTCAGCTTTTTGCTGGGGCTGCCGCTGCGCGATCTGCTGAACAGCGACCGCCCCGATTTACAGAGCGCGCCGTGTAAGATCGGCATTGAGGTCACGCGCGCGATCTCGCAGGAGCAGGCGATCGCCGAAAAAGAGATGGTGCGCAAACAGCCGTACGGTCTGTTCCGCCCTGATATCCTGTGGCCGGAGGGCCGCGGCGTCTACGTCAGCGACCCCAAAATCCACGCCGCCCCCGAGGAGTACGCGTATCTGGTGGCGCGCATCGCGGACAAATCGGTCAAATTCGACGGCTACACCCGATTCGACCTGAACGGGCTGTACTGCTTTGTGCCGTCGGAGCAGCTCGAACACACCGCGAACATCATCGAGCGCTGCGTCGCCTCCCCGTTCGACACCGTGCTGTTCGACTGCGTCAACAGCATCTATGTCTGGCAGCGGCACAAGACCAGCCTGACCCAACGGCTGATCGACGTCAAGCTGCGCAGGCGCTGGAGCCGCCGAAGCCGCCGCCTCATCCGCTTCTCGCAGATTCCGCTCTTTCAAAAACTGATCAGACGATAAAAAAGCAGCCTCGGATCGCTCCGAAGCTGTTTATTTTTTCTTACTTAGGCCAGTTCCGATCCGATCTCGTCGCGGGTGCAGATGCCCTGCTGAACCGCCTTGTAGCGCAGCGCGCCGTACAGTTCGGCCTTCGTCGCGTAGATGTAGGGGTTCAGGAACAGCATGCCGATGCCGCAGGTCATGACCGTCAGTAAAATCCAGCCGAGGAAAGACAGATCGAGCACGAACATCTCCCACTTCTCGCCGTTTGTCGTGCGCTTGCTGATGTCGAACGCGCGCTCCCAGCTGATCGTCGGGTTCTCGGCGATGATGTAGGGCACCATGAAGTAGCTGTAGCCCTTGACGATCCCCGGAATAACAAAGAGCAGCGACCACAGAAACGTGAACAGTTTTACCATGAACATCGCCAGCACGTTCTTCATGTAGAAGCCGTTCTTGAAGCCGAAGAAGATTTCGGTGAACGAGGCGTTGCCGTAGCGCGCCGCCGAGAAATAGCGGACTCTGCCCAGCTCGGCCATGTTGGAGACAAAGATGCCGAACGCGACCGCCAGAATGCTGATGACGACGGAGCTGCCGGTCAGAAAATTCCAGACATAGGGCCCTATGTCGTAGTAGCCGTAATAGAGAAATTCCCGGAAACTGGTGTAGCTGCTGTCGTATCTGAACGTAAACCCGCCGCTGCTCCCAACCAGCCCCGCGACCAGCGCGACCACAAACGCCATCCAGTAGGTCCGGCGCAGCAAATCCTTCGCGCGGTCCTTTAAAACAACCCGATCCCAAAATACCATGATTTGATTCCTCCAATTTCTATTAACACTATAATATTATATCTCGTATAGTATGTCAATAGATTTTGAAAATATTTTAGTAGATCTTAAAATACCGGTCGATCTCCCACGCGGTGACCTGCTCGCGGTACTCGCTCCACTCTTTGAGCTTGGCGTCGATGTAGCGGTTGGCGATGTGGTCGCCCAGCACCTCCTTGACGAGGCGGTTCTTCTGCATCAGCACCACGGCGCTGTGCAGCGAGCCGGGCAACGACCGGATTTTGCGGCGGACCCGCTCGCGCTCGCTGAGTTCGTAGATGTTGGCGTCGACGGGCGGCGGCGGCGCTTTGCCGTCCCGGATGCCCTCGAGCCCGGCGGCGAGGCAGAGCGCCAGCGCGAGATAGGGGTTGGCGCTCGAGTCGGGGTTGCGCATCTCGACGCGCGTCCCCTTCCCCCGCGCCGACGGAACACGGATCATCGGGCTGCGGTTGTGCGCCGACCAGGCGACATAGATCGGAGCCTCGAACCCGGGCACCAGCCGCTTGTACGAGTTGACGAGCGGATTGGTGACGGCGGTGATGCCGTCGACGTGCTCCATAATGCCGGCGACAAACTGGTACGCCAGTTTGCTGAGGCCGTATTTGTCCTTTTCGTTGCAGAACGCGTTGTTGCCTTTTTTGTCGAACAGCGAGAGATTGATGTGCATGCCTGACCCGGCGGTGCCGTACACCGGCTTGGGCATAAACGTCGCGTACAGATTGTTGCGCTGCGCGATGCTTTTCACGACGTACTTAAATGTCATGATATTGTCGGCGGCGCGCAGGATGTCGGTGTACTTGAAGTCGATCTCGTGCTGCCCCTCGGCGCACTCGTGGTGGGAGGCCTCGATCTCGAACCCCATCTGTTCCAGCGTCAAGCAGATCTCGCGGCGCACCGATTCGCAGGGGTCGGTCGGGCCGAGGTCGAAGTACCCGGCCTTGTCCAGCGTCGTGGTCGTCGGGTTGCCCTGCTCGTCGAGCATGAACAGAAAAAACTCACACTCGGGCCCGACGTTGCACTCGTAGCCCATGTCGGCCGCCTGCTGAATCACTTTTTTCAGAACATAGCGCGGGTCGCCCTCGAACGGTTTGCCCTCGGTGTTGTAGACGTCGCAGATCAGCCGCGCCACCTTGCCGTGGTTGTGGTGCCACGGGATGACCATAAAGCTGTCGAGGTCGGGGTAGAGATACTGGTCGCTCTCCTCGATGCGCACAAACCCCTCGATCGAGGAGCCGTCGAACATGATGCCGTTGTCCAGCGCCTTCTCGAGTTGGGACGCCGTGATCGCGACGTTCTTGAGCTGCCCGAAAATATCGCAGAACTGGAGCCGGATAAAGCGGATGTCCTCGCTTTGCACCGTGCGGATGATCTCTTCTCTAGAGATATTGCCCATCTTGTTTCCTCTTCCCGGATGCCCCGTGAGCGGATGCATTCTTCTCTTATTATATTAAAGGTATTATTAATGTCAATAAAAGAAACGCGGTTTGTAACAATATTCGCTGCTTTTTCCGCGCCTGATGCATATTTTATCACTGATTCCGCTATTTTCGCAGTGTTTTCAGTCACTTCCCGCTCTCCGATGTGCATTTTACACAATTTAAAAGCAAGAACGTCATACATCTTCTCCGAATACTCTATTGTAATCGGCTAATTATTCATATATAATCACATTAATGAATATTTATACAAAATCGGAGGATTACAGAAATGAAAAAAATACTTGCGTTGCTGCTGACACTGGTACTGGTCTTTGCGCTGACCGCCTGCGCCAAGCCGGAACCCACGGTCGCGGATCCGGCCACCTCGGACCTCGCGGAGACCACCGACCCGAACGATTTTCTGGCAAAGATCATGGCCAACAAGAAACTGGTCGTCGCGACTAGCCCCGACTACGCCCCCTGCGAGTTCGTCGACCCGACCAAGACCGGGCAGGATCAGTACGTCGGAAGCGACATCGAGTTCGCCAAGTACCTCGCCGACAAACTGGGCGTAGAGCTGGTGCTGGAGATCATGGATTTCGACAGCATACAGGCCGCGGTTCAGATGGGCACCGTCGACATGGGCATCTCGGGCTTCTCGTACACCGAAAAGCGCGCGCAGGTCGTTGCGCTGTCCGACCCCTACTTTACAAACGACTACGGTCAGGGCCTGCTCGTTCCGGCCGACAAGGTCTCGTTCTACAATTCCGCCGAGTCTTTCGCGGGCAAAAAAGTCGCCGCCCAGAACGGCTCGCTGCAGCAGCAGCTTGCGACCGAGCAGCTGCCCGGTGACGTCACGCTGGAGATCGTGACCAACATCAACGACGCGGTGCTGATGCTGCTGACCGGTAAGGTCGACGCGATCGCCGCCTCGGGCGAGAACGGAGAGGCGATTGCCGGGAACTACCCCGAAATCGCGATGTGCGACTTCAAATTCGAGATCGAGGGCGAGGGCTATGTCGTCATGATGCAGCAAGGTCAAGACGCGCTGATCGCGAAGGTCAACGAGATCGTCGGCGGCGTCGTACAGCAGAACCTGTACCTCGGCTGGCTGACCGCCGCGCAGGAGCTTCAGAAAGAGCTCGGCATCGAGTAAACCGCACAGAAATCGATACGCGGCGCTGCCGTTGGCAGCGCCGCTTCATCCTTGCTTAGGGAGGTTTTCCCGTGACCTTTGGGGTAATTCTATCACGCATCGTGATGCTGATCTCGAAATACGGCAAAGTGTTTCTGATCGGCACCGGCAACACCTTGCTGCTGTCGCTGATCACGGTGCTGTTCGGCACCGTGCTGGGTTCCTTCATCTCGATGGCCCGCATGAGCACGATCAAACCGATCTCGTGGCTGGCGGGCGCCTACATCGAGGTGCTGCGCGGCACCCCGCTGCTGCTGCAGCTGTACTTCTTCTACTTCCTGCTGCCGCAGGTGTTTCCGGACTCCGCACTGTTTCAGGAAAAGTTCTTCTGTATCGCCATCGCGCTGATCTTCAACTCGTCCGCGTATGTCAGCGAGATCGTGCGCGCCGGGATACAAGCCGTCGACCGCGGCCAGACCGAGGCGGCGCGCAGCTTAGGGCTCAGCGGGGCGCAGACCATGCTGCACATCGTGCTGCCGCAGGCGGTGCGCAACATTCTTCCGGCGCTCGGCAACGAGTTTATCGCCGTCATCAAGGAGACGTCGATCGCCTCAACTTTCTTTATCGGCGATCTGATGACCCAGTACAAGACGCTGTCCGGCGCGCTCTACATGTCGCTGGAACCGCTGATCATCGTCGGCGTCATCTATCTGTTCCTGACCTTTACGCTGAGCAAGGTGATCGGGTTCCTCGAGAGGAGGTTGCGGATCAGTGCTTAATACCGTGGATTTAACGAAGGATTTCGGCGCCCTGAAGGTGCTGCGCGGCGTCAATGTGCACATCGAAAAGGGCGAGGTGGTCACGATCATCGGGCCATCCGGTTCGGGCAAAAGCACGTTTCTGCGCTGCCTAAACCTGCTCGAGAAGCCGACCTCGGGCAAGGTTTTTTTCGAGGGACAGGATCTCACCGACCCGAACCTCAATCTCAACATCTGCCGCGAAAAAATGGGTATGGTGTTCCAGAACTTCAACGTATTCCCCCACAAGACGATCTTGGACAACATCATGCTCGCGCCGGTCATCCGCAAAAAGAAAACCCACGCCGAAGCTCTTGAGCAGGCGCGGTATCTGCTCGACCGCATCGGGCTGATCGACAAGACCTACGAGTACCCCGCGCGCCTGTCGGGCGGCCAGAAACAGCGGCTGGCGATCATCCGCGCGCTCGCGATGGAACCCGACGTCATGCTGTTCGACGAGCCGACCTCGTCGCTCGATCCCGAGATGGTCGGGGAGGTGCTGGCCGTCATCCGCGACCTCGTCCACGAGGGCATGACCTGCGTCATCGTCACCCACGAGATGGGATTCGCGAAGGAGATCTCCGACCGCGTCCTGTTCATGGACGAGGGATTGATTGCCGAGGAGGGCATCCCGTCGGTGCTGTTCTCGAACCCGCAGAATCCCCGCACCAAAGATTTCTTAAGCAAGGTGCTGTACTGAAAAAAAGGCCCTCCGCAGCTCTGCGGAGGGCCTTCGCTATGCTTCTTTCGGGATGTCCTTGTAGTCGACAATCTGGTTGCGGCCGGAGGATTTTGCGTAGTAGAGCGCCTCGTCCGATTTCTCGAGAATTTCCAGAAGAATGTCGTCGTCCGGCTTCTCCTGATCCTCCTCGGGGTTGTCGTACACGATATAGCCGACGCTGATGGTCACGAACTTCGAGATTTCCTGTGTCGGGGCGGGGATGCACAGCGCCTCGACGGCCTGCCGCAGGCGTTCCGCCATCATGGCGGCGTCCTCGTAGCTTGCGACTGAGGTGCACAGCACAAATTCCTCGCCGCCGAACCGGCTGACGACGTCGGAGCTTCGGCCGAAAATGCGCTCCATCTCTCGCGAAACCTCGATCAAGACCTGATCGCCGCGCAGATGTCCGTAGGTGTCGTTGTACCGCTTGAAATAGTCGATGTCCGCCCAGAAGACCGCCATGTTCATGTTGTGCCGCCGGCAAAGCTCGAACACCATTTTAAGCTTGTTGATGCCGCCGCGCCGGTTGAGGATGTTGGTCAGCGCGTCGCTCATTGTCTCGAGCTTTAGGCTGAGAATCGTCTTCTTGTAGTTCCGTTGGAAGATGACACTGATGATGATGGCCGCGATGCACAATACAAGCGTGTAGATGCGGATCATGGCGCTGGCATCGTAGATGAAGTAGAGCGACTCGACGTACAGGCCCAGCAGCGCGTAAACCAGAATCGCCTCTATCTTGCTGAACATCGCCGTGGTCAGGATGACGCCGACCATCATCGTGATGTTGACCGGGGCGTCCTTCTGGAGGTCGAGCATGAAGAACGAGGTCATGCCGATCAGGATAATCAGGATCCAGAACGACATATAGGTGATGCGCACACGGCGCCGTTCCTTCATAATCCAGTTGTACCCGACCAGCGAAAGCACCAGATAGCTCACGCATATGATGATAATAACGAACACCGAGAGCTGGGTGCTTTTCGATTCATCGTCGATGCCGGACAGGAGGGTCAGACATTCGTACAGTAAAAAGATTGCGGCAATCCAGGGAATCCGTCGGATATTCTGTTCCATGCTGAGACGCTGCAGTTCGGGAACGCCGTCGTATTCATCGAAGAACTTTTTGAACACGGATTCACCTCCACAAAAAAATAGAACCGGCATGCCGATTCACATTTGCAATCGGCTGTCATACTGCCGAATAAGCAGGTTAGACCCTGTGACTTTGCGCCTCTGCATTTCTACAGATTTGCCGGTATTCAATTGGTATATTCATTATAGAAGTCGCCTTGATAAAAGTCAATGATTTACCGTGTTTCCGACCCGATTTCACAATTATTTACAAATAATTCGATTTTGGATATAATAAATGGACGAACCAGGTGTCGACGGAAAGGAATTCCTATGAGCAAGCCAAAATTTTACATCACAACCCCCATCTACTACCCCTCCGCCAAACTGCACATCGGGCACACCTACACCACGGTTGCCACCGATGTCGTGTCGCGGTTTAAGCGCATGCAGGGATACGATGTGCTATTTCTGACCGGCACCGACGAACACGGCCAAAAAATCGAGGACAGCGCGAAAGCGAAAGGTTTGGAACCCAAGGCGTTTGTCGATGAGATCGTCGTGACCATCAAGGAACTGTGGAAGCGGATGAACATCAGCTACGACCGGTTTATCCGCACCACCGACGACTACCACGAGGCCGCCGTGCAAAAAATCTTCCGCACCCTGTACGACAAGGGGGAGATCTATAAAGGCGAGTACCGGGGCTCCTACTGCAAGCCCTGCGAATCGTTCTGGACCGAGAGCCAGCTCGTCGACGGAAAATGCCCCGACTGCGGGCGCGAGACGGTCGAGGCGCGCGAGGAGGCCTATTTCTTCCGCCTCTCGAAATACGCCGACCGCCTGCTCAAGCTGTACGAGGACGAGCCCGAGTTCCTGCAGCCGCAGAGCCGCCTCAACGAGATGCGCAGCTTCATCCATCAGGGGCTCGAGGATCTGTGCGTGTCGCGAACCTCGTTCTCGTGGGGTGTCCCGGTCGATTTCGATCCCGGCCACGTCGTGTATGTTTGGGTCGACGCATTGTCCAACTACATCACGGCGCTCGGCTTCGACAACGACCGCTACGACGATTACAGCCGTTACTGGCCCGCAGACGTGCACCTGATGGCCAAGGAGATCGTGCGTTTCCACTCCATCATCTGGCCCGCGCTGTTGATGGCGCTGGAGCAGCCGCTGCCGAAAAAGGTATTCGGACACGGTTGGCTGTTGTTCGACGGCGGTAAGATCGGCAAGAGCCGCGGCAACGTCGTGGACCCCAACATTCTGTGCGAGCGCTACGGCGTCGACGCCGTGCGGTACTATCTGATGCGCGAGATTCCGTTCGGGCACGACGGCAACTTCACGAACGAAAGCCTGATTCTGCGCATCCACGCCGACCTCGCGAACGATCTCGGCAACCTGCTGTCGCGCACCACCTCGATGATCGACAAGTATTTCGGTCCGACGCTGCCGCCCGACCGCAGCGCAGACGCGCTCGACGACGAGCTGACCGGCATGATCAACGCGCTGAGCGCCAAGGTCGCCGAGAACATCGACAAACTCAACCTGCCCGGCGCATTGGCCGAGATCTTCGCGGTCATCTCCCGCGCCAACAAATACATCGATGAGACGGCCCCATGGATTCTGGGCAAGGACACCGGGAACCACCCGCGCCTCGCCTCGGTGCTGTACAATCTCTGTGAGACGCTCCGCGTCTGCTCGATTCTGCTGACGCCGTTCATGCCCGACTCTGCCGCCCGCATTCAGGCCGCCATCGGTGTCGGCGCGAATCTCTGCGCGCTCGAGGATGCGGTGTACGGCAAGTTGCAGCCCGGCTTCTCGGTTCACAAAACCGACCCGCTCTTCCCGCGCATCGACCTTGAAAAGGAGCTCGCCGAGCTCGAGCAGTCCGCCAACCCCCAGCCGCCGAAACCCCCGGTCGAGCATCTGGCCGAGATCGATTACGACAGCTTCATGAAGACAGAACTGCGCGTCTGCAGCGTCCGCGCCTGCGTCAAGGTCGAGAAGGCCGACAAATTGCTGCAATTTACGCTGTTCGACGGTGAGCGCGAGCGGACGATCGTGTCCGGCATCGCGAAGGACTACCCCGACCCGGATTTCTTCATCGGCAAGAAGGTGGCCGTCGTGCTCAACCTCGCGCCCGTCAAGATCCGCGGCATCCTCAGCGAGGGCATGATTCTGTCCAGCGATCTGAACGGCGACGGCGCGCGCACACTGATCATCGACGCGGACGTGCCCGACGGCATGCGCATCCGCTAACAAAAACACCGACATCCGGCGCAACGCGCCGGATGTTTCTCACAGCGACGGAGGAGCACCTTGTACCACGGAATCTTTGACACCCACGCCCATTACGACGACGAGCGCTACGACGACAACCGCGACGCGGTGCTGAACCGGCAGGCCGCGAACGGCGTGACCGGCATCATCAACGCGGGCAGCGACCTTGCGTCTTCGGCGCGCGCCCTCGAGATCGCCGCGCGCTTCCCCTTTGTCTACGCCGCCTGCGGGGTTCATCCGCACTGCGCCGCCGACGTGCCGGCCAACTACCTCGATCAGCTGAGCGCGCTGCTGGCCCACCCGAAAGCGATCGCACTCGGCGAGATCGGGCTCGACTACTACTACCCCGAACCCGCCCGCGACGTCCAGCGCGCCGTCTTTTCTGACCAATTAGACTTGGCGAACCAACTTGGCAAACCGGTTCAAATCCACGACCGCGACGCGCACGGCGATATCTTTGCGCTGGTCAAGGCGAAAAAGCCGGCCGGCTGTCTGCACCGCTACTCCGGCTCGGTGGAGATGGCGCGGGAATATGTAAAGCTCGGGTTATATCTCGGGATCGGCGGCGCGCTGACGTTCAAGAACGCCAAGCGCGAGCGCGAGGTCGTCCGCGAAATTCCGCTCGAATTCCTGATTCTGGAGACCGACTGCCCCTACCTTGCGCCGGAACCCTTCCGCGGCAAGACCGCAACCTCCGACATGCTCTGGGCCGTCGCCGACGCGATCGCCGAGCTCCGCGGCATCCCGCCGCAGCACGTCGTAGATGCGACCCGTGAAAACGCCCTTCGAGCGTTCTCGATAACGATCGGGTGATTCTTGTTTGAACAAATAGTTGCTTGTTTTAAGTTGCTGTCCGCCAGTTGTCAGTGTCGCTCCGCGAAAACTGATGAAGGTCAAGGGCGAAGGACAATGATTTAGTCCATGCCGGTCCGCCGCCGTTTCTTCCTTAACGGGGCGTGGGGCGCAGCCCCATTCTGAAAAAAGAGGCTCCCGAAAAGCGCTGCTTTTTGGGATAGAGGAGATGCCCGTAAGCGACCGGATTTTGTCGCTGCTTCTGCGACAAAACCAATAGCGGCAGGTGCGTCGACGAGGGTGGCGGGCCGTCGAGGCAGCGAACGGAACGAGGATCAAGACCATCTTCTTTTTCAACTCTCGCAGCGCGGTAACCGGTTCTGGTTCTGAACTCTAACAACTGTTACACTGAACTCCATTAATCTGTAATTAAATTATAAATTTAACCTACATTTATATCTCCGTCTTTTCCGCGCCGCGAAAAGATTACAAAAGATTGAAAAATAATTCTCAAAAAACACTAAGGTTTATTTGGTATGCACCGATATAGTTAATGTGAGCCGAAAAGGCCACTAAAATAACGCGTAAAGGACTACGCGATAAAAACTCAAGGAGGACCTACCCAATGATTATCCAACACAACGTACCCGCTATCAACTCTTACAGACAGCTCAACGGCAACAACCAGGCTCTGGCCAAGAACCTCGAAAAACTTTCGTCCGGCTACAAAGTCAACCGCGCTGGTGACGACGCTGCAGGTCTCGCGATTTCCGAGAAAATGCGCGCCCAGATCCGTGGACTTGAGACAGCCCAGAAAAACTCGCTCGACGGCATTTCTGTTATCCAGACCGCTGAAGGCGCGTTGGACGAAGTTCACTCGATGCTCAATCGTATGGTCGAGCTTTCCACCCAGGCAGCGAACGGCATCTACGGCTCGAACGAGCGCAAGAACATCACCGCCGAGATCACGTCGCTGAACGCTGAAATCGATCGTATCGCGAAGCACACCGACTTCAACGGCACGAAACTGCTCGACGGCACGATGACCTCCCTGCAGCTGCAGGTTGGCGACACCGCCGCCCAGACAATCAGTGTTGCTGTCACCGCGATGGATTCCAGCGCCCTCGGCACCTCCGCTGTCAGCGTTTCCGACGCAGCGGCCGCGAACACCTCGATCGACAAGATCAAAACCGCCATCGAGTCCGTTTCCACCCAGCGCGCCGACCTCGGCGCCCTGCAGAACCGCCTCGAGCACACGATCAAGAACCTGGGCGTTGCCACCGAGAACATCACTGCCGCCGAGAGCCGCATCCGCGACACCGACATGGCGAAAGAAATGATGGGCTACACGAAGAACAACATCCTTGTTCAGTCCGCGCAGGCGATGCTGGCGCAGGCCAATCAGATCCCGCAGGGCGTTCTCTCTCTCATGAGATAATTGAGCTCCCAAGTT
>JAVBVJ010000055.1:0-46367 GCA_031554355.1 Oscillospiraceae bacterium | reverse complement strand
CATTGCGCTGCACCGCCTTCCCTTGCGGGAAGCGGTGCAGTGTTGTATAACAGTATTATCAGCGCCGCGCGGGGTTCCGCGCCGCGCCGGATTTCCGCAAAGAAAGACAGAACCGCTCAACTGCTGAAAGAGGAAAGGGGTTGCGTCCATGTTCTCCGGAGTCAATGTTCTGCAACTGATTGTGACCGGCATCGCAATGGGTTGCATCTACACGCTCGTCGCCACCGAATATACGCTGATCTACAACGCGACGGGGCTCATCAACTTTGCGCACGAGAGTTTTATTGTGCTCGGCGCGTATCTCTTTGCCGGAACCTTTATCAAGGCCATGGCATTGCCGTTCTGGCTCGGCATCATCTTGAGTCTTGTCTCCATGTTCGCGTTCGGCACCCTGGTGGCCACGATCGTTCTCAACCCGCTGCGCAATCTGCAGTTTGTCACCTATGCCATGTTCGGAACCATGATGCTCAGCCGCATCATCCTGGAGGTCGTGCGGCTCAGCTGGGGAACGCTGCCCTTCACCGTAAAGGGGTTCCTTCGTAAAAGCGTCAATCTCGGCTCCACCGTGTTGTCGGAGTCTTATCTCTATATCATCGGTATCACGCTGATCATCATCGTGCTGCTGCAGGTGTTCTTCAAGTTCACCAAGGCGGGCAAAGCCATGATCTGCGTGTCCCAGAACAAGGACGCCGCGGCGCTGATGGGCATCAACGTGCGGGGCAGCATCAACCTCACGGTCGCGCTGTCCGCGGTCATGTGCGGCATCATCGGCATTCTCTGCGCGCCGCTGTACAACGTCAACACCGGCATGGTGTCGGCGGTGGCGCTGAAGGGATTCTGCGCCGGCGTTATCGGCGGCTTCGGCAGCTATCCCGGTGCGATCATCGGCGGCATTCTGATCGGCCTGATCGAACAGTTCGGGATTCTGTTCATCCCGACGGTCTACAAGGACGTCCTCTCCTTCGCCCTGATGATTCTGTTCCTTCTCATCCGTCCCAGCGGAATCATCAAGACCAAGAAGGCGTAGCGGGGGTGTGAGATGAAAAAGTTGACCAATGCCTCGAAAAATCTGTTGATCCTGCTCGCCCTGATCGTCGGGGTCGGGCTGTTCGTGCTGTTCTTCAGCGTCTCCAACACCTATGTGCAGAGCGTGATGAACATGCTGCTGTACAACATCGTGCTGGTGCTGGGCTTAAACTTCATCACCGGCCTCACCGGCCAGATGAACCTCGCCACCGCAGGCATGCTCGCGATGGGCGCTTATACTTACGGCATTCTGACGACCCGCGCCGGCTGGTACCCCTGGATGGCGCTGGTGGCGCTCTTTGCGGTCGGGCTCGCGCTGGGACAGATTCTCGGGTACCCCAGTCTGCGGCTGAAGGGGTTCTTCCTGTCGCTGACCACGATCGGATTTTCGGAGGTGGTGCGCCTGCTGGCCGCCAATCTCGCGGACTTCACCGGCGGCACGATGGGGCTCTCGAATATCCCGCATCTCCCGTTCTTCTTCGCCTTTAAGGATAAGAACAGTTACTTCTATCTGAACATCATCTTCACGGTCGTCATGACCGTCATCGCGGTGCGCATCGTCTACTCGAAGTGGGGGCGCGCCTACAAGGCCATCCGCGACAACTACGAGGCGGCCGAGGCCAGCGGAATCAACATCTCGAAGCTGAAGATTCAGGCCTTTACGCTCGCCTCGATCTACGCGGCGGTCGCCGGCGCCATGTACGCCGGGTACAACACCTACCTCAACCCGACCGGATTCTCGATCATGTACTCCCAGAACTACATCGCCATGCTGATGCTGGGCGGTATCGGCAGCGTGCCTGGCAACATTCTCGGCGCGGTCATCGTCACGGTGCTGCCCGAGATGCTGCGCGAATTCAACGACTACTACTGGGTCGTATTCTGCACCGTCTGTCTGGTTATGGCGATTCTGGTGCCCGACGGCATCTGGTCGCTGATCCAAAAACTCTACCGGCGCATCGCCGCCAGACGCGCTGCCAAAACCGCGGGGGAGGGCGAATAACATGACGATGCTGCAACTTCAGAACGTCACCAAACAGTTCGGCGGCCTCACCGCGGTGAGCGACCTCTCGATGGACGTCGAGGAACACTCGATCCACGCGCTGATCGGCCCCACCGGCGCCGGCAAGACGACCGCCACCAACATCATCGAGGGCATCTATCCGCCGACCTCCGGCAAGGTTTTCTTCCGCGACAAGGACATCACGAACTGGAACACCTTCGAGATCGCCCGTCTCGGCATCGGACGGACGTTCCAGAACATCAAGCTCTACAACACCATGACGGCGCTCGAAAATGTCATGGTGGGCGGCCACGAGCTGACGAAAATCGGTTTGTTCGGCGGCCTCTTCCGCATCCTCGGCGCCAACCGGGAGGAGGCGATGCTGAAAGAAAAGGCGGAGCACCTGCTGGACTACATCGGGCTGTCCGGCATCCGCAACGAGCTGGTGAAGAACCTGCCCTACGGCAACCGCAAGGTATTGGAGATCGCGCGCGCCCTGATGATGGACCCCGAACTGCTGCTGCTCGACGAGCCGGCAGCGGGCCTCAACCCCTCGGAGCGCGCCACCTTCATCGACCTGCTGCTGCGGCTGCACAGCGAGGGCAAGACGCTGTTCCTCATCGAGCACAACATGGACGTCGTCATGCGCATCAGCCAGAAGATCACCGTCATCAATTTCGGCGCCAAGATCGCCGAGGGCGGCCCGGCCGACATCCAGCAGAATCCGGAAGTCATCAAGGCCTATCTCGGAGAAAGGTATCTGGTGAAAAATGAGCAACACTGAACAGCCCATTCTCTCGCTGCGCGACGTCGATGTTTTTTACGGCGAGGTGCAGGCGCTCTTCGGCGTCAGCATCGATGTGTTCGACGGTGAGATTGTTTCGATCATCGGCTCCAACGGCGCCGGAAAGACCACCACGATGCGCAGCATCATGGGTCTGCGCCCGCCCAAGAACGGCACGATCACGTTCGAGGGGGAGCGCATCGAGAAGATGCACTCGCACAGCATCGTCAAAAAAGGCATCATCTATGTGCCGGAGGGCCGTCTAGTCTTCCCGGACCTGTCGGTGCAGGTCAACCTCGAGATGGGCGCCTACACCCGGAATTTCACCCGCAAACAGCTGGTCGACAAGATGGAGGAGCAGTTCGACCTCTTCCCGCGCCTCAAGGAGCGCCGGGCTCAGCTCGCGGGCTCCCTCTCGGGCGGCGAGCAGCAGATGCTGGCCATCGCGCGCGGACTGATGTCCGACCCCGAGCTGATTATGTTCGACGAGCCCTCGCTCGGTCTCGCGCCGGTCATCGTCGACAGCATGTTCAATATCATTGTGCGCATCAACAAAGAGAAAAACGTCCCGGTGCTCATTGTGGAGCAAAACGCGTTTATGGCACTCTCGATCTCGCAGCGCACCTATGTGCTTGAGAACGGCGTCGTTAAAACCAGCGGACTCAGCAGTGAACTCGCGGAATCCGACGAAATCAGAAAAGCCTATTTGGGCGGTTAGGAGCAATTTCATGACAAAAAGAGAGCGTTTCGCAAATCTGTACGGCATTATCGCGCCGGTCGTCACCCCCTTCACCGAAGACGGCCGTCTGGACGAGGACGCCTTCCGCGCGCAGGTGCGCGTCATTCTCGACGCCGGGGTGCACGGCATCAGCCCCTGCGGCTCGACCGGCGAGGGCTGCGCCGTCCACGACGACGAGCGCAACCGCATGATCACGATTATTAAAGAAGAAAATACCAAAAATGTTCCCGTCGTCGCCGGGATCATCCGCCACTCGACCCGCGACGCCGTCAAGGCGGCGCTGGAGGCCAAAGCGGCCGGAGCCGACGCGCTGATGATCACGCCGATCCAGTATCTCGGCGGAACCGACGCCGACGGCAACTACCGCTTTTATAAAGCCATTTCGGACGCGGCGTCGCTGCCCATCATCATCTACAACGTCGTGCCGCAGAACACCGTCGACCCCGAGAGCTGCTACAAGATGATGTCCGAGATCGAGTATCTCGTCGGCGTCAAGCAGAGCTGCGGCGGCGTCAACGCATTCGCCGCCATGTACGACCGCTGCCGGGACGTCGGCATTATCTTTGCCGCGTCCGACGAGCTGCCGCTCACCACCTACCAGATGGGCGCCGACGGCGAAATCGCCGCTATTCTGGGCCTGTTCCCTGCCCTCAGCGTCGAGATCTGGGATCTCCACAAGGCCGGGCGGGATTCCGAAGCCGCCGCGCTGCAGGAGATGGTCTACCGCGTCTGGATGTCGATCACGGGCAGCCAGTTCCCGCGCCGCCTCAAGGCAGCGCTCGAGTGTATCGGCCGCGGCTGCGGCGGCGCGCTCGCCCCGCTCGGACGCGCCTCGGACGCGGAGTTTCGTCAGATCCGCGCCGCGCTGGCGCCCTACCTCGCCTACGAGGAAGCGAAGAAAAACAACTGACCACCGCGCGACAATCCTGATTTTATCGTTTGGAGGAGCCTATGAGCTTCCAAAATAAAACCGTCCTGATCACGGGCGGAAGCGCCGGTATCGGCAGGGCGACGGCGCTGGCTTTTGCGCGGGCCGGCGCGAACCTTTGTGTCAACGGCACCAGCGCGCGCGGCGAGGCGCTGATCCCGCTGCTTGAAGCCGCGGGCGCGCGCGCGATCTATGTGCGCGGCGATGTGGCCGATTGCAATTTTTGTGATTTTCTGGTAGATTCTACAGTAAAGCGTTTTGGCGGTCTGGACGTTGTCGTCAACTGCGCCGGCATCGTTCCGCAAGGCACCGTGCTGGATCTCGACGAGGCCTCGTACGAGCGCGCTTTCGGCGTCAATGTCCGCGGACTGCTGTTCGTCTCCAGGGCGGCGATTACGCAGATGCTGCCCCAAAAATCCGGGGTGATCGTTAATGTCGCCTCGGTCGCCGGCCTGATCGGTGCAAAAAACCGCGCGCTCTACAGCGCAACCAAAGGCGCCGTCATCTCGTTCACCCGGGCGCTGGCTGCGGACTTTGCGGCCGACGGCATCCGCGCAAACTGTGTCTGCCCCGGTATGGTCGAGTCGCCATCGCTCGCCGGGCGCATCGCCGCGACGCCGGATCCCGCCGCGACGCGCAGCGCTTTTGAAAAATCTATCCCGATCGGTCGGCTCGGCAGAGCCGAGGAGATCGCCCGCGCAATCCTTTTTTCTGCTTCAGATGAAAACGCCTTCATGACCGGTTCGATTGTGACCCTGGACGGAGGCGCATCTCTATAAGAAAGGCGCGAATCATGAGCGAGTCTTACCAATCCTCCACGCAGCTCCTCTACGCCCAGCTGATCGATCTGATAAAAAGCGGCCGGTACGCGGTCGGCGATCGGTTCCTGACGGAACTGGAAATCTGCGAACAATTCAATGTCGGACGCTCGACGGTCCGGGAGGCCGAACACCTGCTGCAGGGCCGCGGGTTTATCCATGTGCGCCGCGGCAGCGGCACCTACGTCACGTCACTGACCGGCAGCGAGGGCAACGGCAACATCGGCAGCTGGCTGATCGACAACCAGGACAAGCTCGAGGACTATATGGAGGTGCGCATCGCGGTCGAGCTGCTGTCCACCCGGCTCTTCATCAAGCGCAGCACCCCCGAAAAAGTCGCGGCGCTCGAACAGGCGCTCAGCGCATTCGAGGACGCGTATGCCGCCGGGGATGAGAACGCCATGTCGCTGGCCGACGAGGCCTTCCACGCGGCGATCGCGAATGGCACCAACAACGACCTGCTGATCAACATCAACAATTTGCTGGCCGATTCCTTCCGCGAGTACCGGCACACGACGTTCGCGAACAAATCGACCCGCGCCGCGGCCGTTGCGGCGCACCGCAGCATCACGGATTCCATCGTGCGCCGCGACACCAGCGACGCCGTCTACAAGGTGCAGGAGCACCTGACCGATTCGGTCGAGAACGCCATTCATCAAAAAACGGAACCGGAGTCATTATGAAAAAACCCAACATTCTGGTGGTCGGCAGCTTTGTCATGGATCTGATCGTCTGCACCGCGGTGGTGCCCGGCAGCGGCGAGACCGTCATCGGCAAGACCTTTACGACGGCGCCGGGCGGCAAGGGCGCGAATCAGGCTGTACAGGCCGCGCGGCTCGGCGCGGCGGTGACGATGGCCGGCAAGGTCGGCGAGGACGTGTTCGGCCGCGAGCTCATCGCCTCGGCGCAGGCCGCCGGGATCGACACGCGGTTTGTGCAAAAAACCGTGGAGGCGAGTTCCGCCGTCGGATCCATCACGATCGAGGAGCGGCCCGGCGAAAAGAGCAGGAACCGCATCATCGTCGTGCCCGGCGCCAACTTCACATGGGTGCCCGGCGACCTCGATGCGCTGCGGGATGAGATCGCGCAGTTCGACATGCTGGTGCTCCAAAACGAGATTCCGGCCGAGATCAACGAGATCGCGGCGGGCTACGCGCACGACGCCGGTGTGCCGGTCATGCTCAACTCCGCGCCGTCACGTCCGCTCTCGGAAAAGCTGCTGCGCTGCCTGACCTACATCTCCCCCAACGAGCACGAGGCCGCCGATATCACCGGCATCGCCATCCGCACCGGCACCCCGCAGATGGCGGACGACGTGAAGGCGGCGGTTGCCCGATTGCTTGCGATGGGCGTGAAGAACGTCATCATCACCCTGGGCAGCAGCGGCGCCGTGTTCGCCAACGAAAACGAGTACCTCTACGCGCCCTGCATCGACGTGGTGCAGGTCGTCGACCCGACCGCCGCCGGCGACAGTTTTGTCGGCTCGTTCTGCACCGGCATCTGCGCCGGGCTGAGCCCCGCCTCCGCGATGGATCTCGCAAGCTACGCCGCGACGCTGACCGTCTCGCGCATGGGCGCGCAGCCCAGTCTGCCCGACCTCGATGAGACGATTGCGCTCATGCGGCGCGAACAATACACCGGCATCGATTTCGCCGCGCTGGACATTCTGAAAAACTGAGGTATCGCTGATGGATCAAACCGGGACCGATCGCGCGCTGGACTTTTACTGTGACACCCTGCTCGCCGAAACCGCGGCGTATGTGCAGGCGCTCGACCGCGCCGCGCTGAACCGCGCCGCCGACCTCATTCAAACCGCGCGCGCCGCGGGCAACCGCGTCCACGTCACCGGCATCGGAAAGCCGGGCCACGTCGCCGGTTATGCGGCGTCGCTGCTCAGCTCGACCGGCACCCCCGCCTACTTTTTGCACGGCACCGAGGCCGTGCACGGCTCGTGCGGGCAACTGGTCGCGGGCGACGTCGTCCTCTGCATCAGCAACAGCGGCGAGACCGCCGAACTGAAAGCGACGGTTGCAGCTATCAAGAACAACGGTTGCAGCGTCATCGCGGTCTCCGGAAACCCCGACTCCTGGCTCGCCGGGGAGAGCGCGGTGCATCTCTTCGCCGGTGTGCCGGACGAGGGAGACGCGCTCAACCGCGCGCCGCGCATCTCGGTGCTCGCGGAACTCATCGCGCTGCAGGCCCTCTCGGTGATTCTGCAGACCGACGTTGGCTTGACCCCGCAGCAATATGTACGCTGGCACCCCGGCGGATCGCTCGGTGCGCTGCGCAGCGACGAAAAATGAGGTGACTTTATGCTGAAAACCGCGCTGATTCATCCCGACCTGATTGCGCTGCTCTCGCTGTGCGGCCACGGCGACCAGGTATTGATCGCCGACGCGAACTATCCGCTCGACCGCATGAGCGGCGACGCCGGAAAGGTCTGGCTCGGCGTGACGCCGGGCCTGCCGACCGCCACACAGGTGCTCGACGCGGTGCTGACCGCCGTCAACGTCGAGCGCGCCGCCGTCATGCAGCCGGAGGACGGCAGCACCCCCGAGATTTTCCCCGAGTTCCGGCAGGCGCTCGGCGGCATGACGCTCGAGCCGCTCGGCCGCTACGAGTTCTACGACGCCTGCGTCCAACCGGCGGTCCGCGTCGCCGTCGCGACCGGCGAGAAACGGGTCTACGCCAACATTCTGCTGACCATCGGCGTCGCTTAACCGCATACTACATAATAAAGGAACCGGGTTTGAGACCGGTTCCTTTTTGTTTGCGTTTGTTTCGTGCCGCTCTGTCACAGGTACGGGCGGAGCGCCGCGACGAGCCGGTCGATGTCCGCGATGCTGTGGTCGGCGAAAATCGCCGTCCGCAGCACCCCTTCAGGCCCCGCGCCGATGTAGGTCGAGTAGAGCACAAAAATCCCCTGCTCCTCGAACAGTTCCTGCTGCAGCCGCTGCATCGTCGCGGCGTCCCCGATTTGGAACGAGACGACCGGCGACTCGCTGTCCGGCGTGCCGACGCCGACCGCTCGCAGCGCGCGGCGGAAATACACGATTTTTTCGCGCAGCCCGACCAGCAGTTCGGGGTGCCGCAGAACGTAGCGCAGGCTGGCCGCCGTCGCCGCGGCAGCACCGGTCATGCCCGCCGACGCCCCCCGTCCCGGCGGCGACCACACCAGCTTGTCCATCAGATCCTTTGGGCCCGCAGACATTCCCCCGTAGGCGCAGAATCCCTTTGCGGACGACCCGCCGCCGACCACATGGCTGCGCGGCAGACCGAACTTCTCGACGGCGCCGCGCCCGTGGTCGCCCAGCACGCCGAGCGCGTGGGATTCGTCGACCACGACGTATCCGCCGAGCGGTTCCACCACCGCGTAGTACCGGTCCAGCGGCGAGATCTCGCCCGAGGTCGGGAAGATGCCGTCGCACCCGACGGCCGGCACCTGACCGGGCGGGAGCGTCTCGGCGATCACCCGCGCGAGATCGGCGGGGTCGCAGTGCCGGAAGGTGTGCACCGGCTTCCCCGCGGTCCGCGCGCCGTCCTGCAGCGCGAAATGCGCCGAAGCGTCCAGATAGACCGCGTCGAAGTCGTTCCGCAGCCCCTGAAACGCCATCGCCCCGAACAGATACCCGCCGATGAAATAGATGCCCGACGCCTCGCCGAAGAAATCCGCGATCACCGCCTCGCAGTCGACGTTCGCCCGCACGCTCATGCCGTAGTGCTTGGGGATCTGGGCGAAAGCGCCGTTGCGCTCGATGGCCGCCTTTGCCGCCGCAAGGATGCTCTCCTCGCCGCAGATGCCGAGATAACACGAGCCCGCAAAGTTGAGGTAGTGCCTGCCGTCGATCACGATGTGCGCGCCGCTCGGCGAGTCGATGATTTTCATGTTCCGCCTCCCGTATCTTGAAATTTTCCGGATTCCGTGGTATAGTTATTGAAAATATTTTCAATAACTCTTATGAAAGATATTATACATGGGTGACACACGAAAAAGCAACCGGGAACAGGAAATCCTGCAGACCGCCATCGAGATGTTTGCGGAGGTCGGGTATCACGGTGTCAAGACGTCGGAGATCGCGAAGCGCGCCGGCATAAGTCTGGGGCTGATGTACCACTACTTCGCCGACAAGCAGGCGCTTTATAACAGCGCGGTCGCGTTCTGCCTCGCGGCGTTTCGCGCGCGCATCGCGGAGTTTTCCGCCGCGGAGTCCGGGGAACCGCTCGCGTATTTTCAGGGACTTTCGGCCTATGTGGTGCACCGGTTCGCGCAGCACCCGCTGGAGGCGATGATGTACCTGTTTCTGCGCGGCGTCAACAGCCGCAGCCCGCTGCTGTCCGACGCGGTGCGCGCCGGGATCGAGGCGGTCAACGCGCAGACGCTGGCCGCGACGCTGGCGCGGGTCGAGGCGGGGCAGCGGGCGGGACTTTTTAAGGACGGCAATCCGGCGGCGCTGGCAAAGATGTTCTGGGGCGCGCTCGAATCGGCCATCCGGCTGATCGCGGGCGGACAGGGCGGCGATCTGCCGGACGAGCGCTGGCTGCTTGAAATACTGTTGCGGAGGTAGCGCATGCTGGTACGGGACATCGAGACGCGGATTCTGCCGGTGCGGATGAAGGCGGATTTTCACATCTCCTACGGCACCATCGACCAGACCCACAACGTCTTCGTCAAGGTGACGACGGACACCCCGTTCAGCGGATTCGGGGAGGCAAGCTGCATCGCGTTTATCACGGGCGACACGAACGGCAGCGTGCTTGCGGCGGTCGAGGCGGTCAGGGCCGATCTGATCGGCGCGCCGGTCGATCCCGCGCTGCTGCACGCGCGGCTGGACGCCCGGCTCTACGCGAACCCCGCCGCCAAGGCGCTGCTCGACATGGCCTATTACGACGCGCTCGCAAAAGAGGCGGGCCTGCCGCTGCACCGTTTTCTGGGCGCGGACGAAGACCGGCTGACGACGGACGTGACGCTCGGCATCGACACGCTCGAGGCCGCCGGGGCGGCCGCCAAAAGCTACTTCGACGCGGGGTTCCGCATCTTCAAGATCAAGGCCGCCGACGACGCCGGTTACTGCATCGCATTGTCGCGCTTTCTCCGCGCGCTGAGCGGCGACGTCGTGCTGCGCATCGACGCGAATCAGGGCTGGAGCGCCGACACGATGCGGCGGGTCGCGGCGGCGCTGTGCGGCGGTCCGGTCGAGTACATTGAACAGCCCGTCGCCCGAAAGGATTACGGCGGGCTCAAGGCGATGCGCGCGCTGTCCCCGTTTCCGATCATGGCGGACGAGAGCGTCTTTGACCTCGCCGACGCCAAAAACGTCATCGAGAACGGGCTCGCCGACCGCATCAACCTGAAATTGATGAAGACGGGCGGCATCTACCCCGCGCTGCGCATGGCGGACTACGCGGCGGCGAACGATGTGCGCTGCGGCATCGGCTGCATGATGGAGGGTCCGCTCGGGCTCGCGGCGTCGCTGGCCGCGGCGCTGTGCCACGACAACATCACGGAATACGACCTCGACAGCGCGCTGCTGGTCGAGAGCGGCGCGGTCGACAGCGCGCTGCGCTACGACGGCCCGGTGCTGATCGCGGCGGAACACCCCGGCCTCGGTCTTGCGGACGACCTGTGGTGAGCCGCGCCTACAACATCTACAAATCCGGTCTGCTGCTCGGTTCGGTACAGGGCGGCGAGATTTTTGGCATCGATCTGCTGACCGGCGCGCTGTCGGGCCACGGACAACAGGCGCTCACCGGCACCGTCGCGTTCGATATCATCGCGGCGCTCGACGACCTCCCCCGGCTCGAACGGCTGCTGAAGAACGGCGGCGCGCCCGAGGGGTACGCGCGGCGCACCGTTTCGGACGGCGCGGTGCTGTACCAAAAAAAGCGCGGCGTTCCCGTCGATCTGCTGGCGCGGGACGGCCGCATTGTGGCGCTGATTCAACCGGCGCGCGAATCCACCGTCGTGGTGGCCGAGGACGGCTACCGACAATGGACCCCGCTGGCCGACTGGGCACCGGTCCGCTACGCGGACGGCCCCGTGCGGAAGCTGCCGACCGCGATGGTCCCGTCCGGCAGCGCGCTGCTCGCGACCGACATCTATCTGCCCGACGGCGGCGGACCGTTTCCGGTCGTCCTGATCCGAACCCCCTACGGCAGGGAGGCCAAGGCGGCCGAGGATCTGCGCTTTGCGCGCCTGGGATACGCGCTCGTCGTGCAGGATGTGCGCGGCAAGTTTGCGTCGACGGGACGGTGGCAGCCCTTCCACAACGAGATCGCGGACGGCGCGGCGACCCTGAACTTCATCGAATCGCAGGCGTGGTGCGACGGCAACATCGGCATGATCGGCGCCTCCTACGCCGGCTACACCCAGTGGTGCGCCGCCGCGAACCGCCGCGACAGCTTGAAAGCGCTCGTCAGCATCGTGACGGCGGGCAGCGCGTTCGCGGACACGCCGCTGCGCGGCGGCATCCCGCTCGCGGGGCTGCTGGCGTGGGCGCACGCCGTCAACGGCAGCACCGTCGACCCCGCGAAACTCGCGCGCGACGACTGGCCCGAAATTTTCGACCACCGGCCGCTGCGGACGCTGGCCGCCGAAAAGCTCGGCGCGCCGATCGACTTCTTCGACGAGTGGCTCGACCACCCGACGCTGGACGACTACTGGCGGCAGGGCGACTGGACGACCCGCGGGCTGTCGCAGAACCTCGCCGCGCTCATCGTCACCGGGCAGTTCGACGACAACGTGTACGGCAGCATGCAGGCGCTGCGGCTGTGCGCGGACTGCGGCGTGACGCATCGCAGCATCGTGGGCGGCTGGGGCCACGACGCCAACGCGGCGCGAACGCTCGGCGGCTTCTACATGGGCGACGACGCGCTGCTCTACGATCTGGATCTGCGGTACGCCCGCTGGTTCGAGACCCACCTCAAGAAGAATGCGCAGGCCGTCCCGGACAGCACCGTGTACGACTGGCGCGCGATGCGCTGGCGGCCTGCGGACGCGCCGGGGGAACGGACCGAGACGCTCTATCTGGCGCCCGGTGCGCTGACCGACACCCCGCGCGATGCCGCTGTCTGTTCCTTTACGCATGATCCGCGGAACCCGGCGCCGTCGCTGATCGACGTCAGCGAGAACGAGATGAACACCCCCGCCGACTACGCGATATTGCAGGCGCGGGCGGATGTGCTGCACTTCCGGACGCCGCCTTTTGCGCGGGATACCGTATTGTCCGGCGTTCCGCTAGCGGAGATCTGGTGCGCGTCGGACTGTCCCGACACCGATCTCGTCGCGCGGCTCTGTGTCGGGACGGCGGACGGGCAGCTGCTCAAGCTCTGCGAGGTGCAGCGCCGCTTAGGTCTGTCCGACGACTTTACCGCGCGCCGCCCGCTCGAGCCCGGGGTGCCGGTATGCGTTCCGCTGACGTTTCACGGGATCTGCGCGACGGTCCGGGCGGGCGAGGCGCTGGTACTGCAGCTCTGTTCGGCAGCGAAGAATCTGTCCTTCGTCAACCCCAACACCGGCGGTGATCCGGCGACCGAAACGACCGGCCGCGTCGCGCACAACACGGTTCTGACCGGCGACGATACGCCGTCCTATATAAAGATCACAACAAACTGCGGAGGATAATCGGATGGAAAAAAACGGAATCGGGTGGGAATCCACCAAAAAAGAGCGGCGGCGTTTTGCCGTCGCCGGTGCGGCGCTGGCGCTGATCGGCTTTATCATCGGCAGCTATTTCATGCAGTATATGTCGGAGGTGCTGCTCATCGATATCGGGATCGCGGGGTTGATCGTCGGCCTTATGCAGGCGTTCGACGCCGTCATCGACCCCTTTGTCGGTATTCTCACCGACCGCACGAAATCGCGCTGGGGCAAGAGCAAACCCTACCTGATGTTCATGCCGGTTCCGCTCGTGCTGGTCTCGGTGATGATCTTCAGCCCGCTCAAGGCCGGCGCGCCCGCCACGCTCTGGCTGGTGGTGCTGTTCTACGTCCTGTTCGCGATCACCTACACGATGTACGACATCCCGTTCTGGAGCATGTCGTCGCTGATGATCCGCGACGCGCAGCTGAAGGTGAACACGATCTCGCTGACCAAGATGCTCTCCAATATGCTGGGGCCGGTTGCCATCGTGCTGTTCATCAATCTGGTGTCGATCCTGAAACCGTCGGTCGGCTCCACCCAGAACGGGTATTTCATCGCGATGCTTATTTTCATGGCGATCGTGCTGCCGCTGCTGCTGATCGGCGGGTTCAGCTCCCACGAGCGGGTCAAGACCGCCGCGACTGGGAACGTGTCGGTACGCGCCTCCATCAAGCATGTGTTCACCAGCCGCCCCATGATCATCAACATCCTCGCCGGGCTGTTCGCCTGCGTCTCCGGCATCGGCTCCATCGCGATGAGCACCTACTTCATCAAATGGAATCTCTGGAAACTGGTGGCGACCGGCGAGAGCCCCCTTGTCAACGCGCTGGCCGGCAACGCCGTCGACCCCGTCGCCGTGCAGGGGGTGTTCACGTTTGTCATCGGGCTGCTGCCCACCGTCGCCGCCGTCGTCGGTCTTGCGCTGACGCCGCTGCTCGCCAGGCGCTTCGCCAAAAAGGACGTGATCTTTGTCAGCGGCATGCTGGGCGGCCTGCTCAACATCGCGGCGTACTTCATCGGCTACCAGAACCTGATTCTGTTCATCATCTTCCGCTTTATCGTGTTCATTCCGATGGGGATCTTTAACGGCATGTTCGCGGCGTCGTTCACCGACACCATCGACTACATTCACTACAAATCCGGCATCCGCGCCGAGGGACTGAGCTTCTCGATGTTGACGTTCTTAAGCAAATTCACCGCCAGCATCGCGTCGGTGCTGGCCGGCATCCTGCTCTCGTGGACCGGTTACCAGAAGGATCTGCAGGTCGATATCGACGCCATTCTCGCCACGGTTCCGAAAGGGGCGCTGCCGTCCGCGGCCGTCGTCGCCGCCACCCGCGCCATCCAGCAGCCCGACAGCGTGCTGACCGGCATCTTCCTGATGGCGACCGTCGCAATGGGCGTCGGCCAGATTCTGGTGGCGGTGCCGTACCTTTTCAGCAACCTGACCAAAGCAAAGCTCGGCGAGGTGAAGACGTTCATCGACAGCCAGCAGACGGAGGAACCGGACCATGAGTAAACTGTACTTGCTGCAAAACGGACAATCCCGCTCGGTCAGCGCCGAAAACCCGACCGGCGCGAAGGGCGCAGGCGGCGCGGCCGAGACCGGCGTCGCGCTCCGCCCCTCCCTCAACGGCGGGCTCGGCAAGGGCTGGAAGGTCAACCCCTGTGTCAAGATCCAGCCCGGTGCGGTCTTCACACTGGCCGATCTTGCGGGCAGCGGCCTCCTCACCCATCTCTGGATGACGGTGAACGCGAAGTTCAACCGCGCGCTGATTCTAAGGATGTACTGGGACGGCGAGACAGAGCCTTCGGTCGAGGTGCCGCTCGGCGACTTTTTCTGCAGCGGCTACCGCGCGGTCTGTCTCAACAACTCCGCGAACGTCACGGTCGCGCCGGCGAATGGCCTGAACGCCTATTTCCAGATGCCGTTTCGCAGACGCGCCGTCGTCACGGTCGAGAACTGCGCGCCGTGCGAGGTGATGCTCTTCTACCAGATCGACTACCGCCTGCAGGACATCGAACCCGACGCCGCGTACTTTCACGCGTCGTTCCGGCGCGCCAACCCCACCGCGTACAAGAAACCGTTTGTGCTGGTCGACGGCATCGCGGGGCGCGGCCACTACATCGGCACCTATCTCGCGTGGCGGACCAACAACCGGCGCTGGTGGGGTGAGGGCGAGATCAAGTTTTACCTCGACGGCGACGAATATCCGACCATCTGCGGCACCGGCACCGAGGACTATTTCGGCGGCGCATGGAACTTCGAGTACCCGAAAGGCCGCCACTGCGACTACTCGTCGCCCTATCTCGGCTTCTATCAGGCAAACCGGCGCAGACCGCTGACCAAGCTCGGCTTCTTCTGGCACAAAAACATCGGCGGGCGGCGCATCTACCAGAAGGGCGGGCGGTTCGGCCTGTACCGCTGGCACAACCTCGACCCCGTGTTGTTCGAGCGGGACCTCCGCGTCGAGATTCAGGATCTCGGCATCGGCTTCTCCAACGCGGCCGACCGCAAGAAGAATCAGGCCGACGGCGTCTACGACGACCTCAAGGGCTGGCGCGTCATCGGCAAATACCTCGGCTACAACGCCCAGCAATCGGACATCGCGGCGACCTGCTACTGGTACCAGACCGAGCCGCACGCGCCGCTACACCGCGTGACGCCGCAGGAATTGTTGTAGGAAAAGGGAAGGCGATGCATACAATCGATCTCAAAACCAAAATCCCGGTCGACGGTCACGGCATCAAGCTGCATATGCTGGGCCGCGCCGAGCGGGGTCCCGCCGTCCTCTTTGTGCACGGCGGCCCCGGCATCCCGAACCGGCAGGCGGTCATCTCGAAACTCGGTGACCGCTGGACGGATTTCTGCACCTTAGTCCCCTACGACCAGCGCGGCACCGGCGGCAGCTACCGTGGCACCGACGCGCGGGATCTGACCGTCGCTCGGATGGTCGCCGATCTCGATGGCGTGGTCGAGTTTGTGCGGACGACGCTGGGCGTCCCGAAAGTCGTGCTGCTCTGCGGCAGCTGGGGCACCGTGATCGGCATCCGCTACATCCAGCGGCACCCCGAGAAGGTGGCCGCCTACATCGGCAGCGGGCAGATGGTGAACGGCGTCGAGGGCGAGCGGCTGTCCTACCAATACGCGCTCGACAAGGCGACCGCCGCCAACGATACGGCGTCGCTCGCGGTGTTGCGGGAAGTTGGTCCGCCCGTTAACGGGTGTTACCGCCCCGTTCGGAAGGGCTTGCGCAAACAGCGGCAGATTCTCAGCAAATACGGCGGCAGCACGGTGCGGCACACCACCGGCCTCGTGTCCGGCACACTGAAGCAACTGCTCTCGTCCGAGATGTCGCTCGCGGACAAGCGGGGCGCGCTGCTGGGCTACCGGCTCAGCATCGACACATTGTGGCCCGCGATGATCGATTTCGATTTTAACCGCGACGCCGTGTCGCTCGACGTCCCGGTCTATATTCTGCAGGGCCGACACGACTTCACGACACCGAGCCCGCTCATAGCGCCGTGGTTCGACCGCATCACCGCCCCCGAAAAGGCACTGATCTGGTTCGAGCAGTCCGCGCACGGCCCGCTCGGCGAGGAGACCGCGAAGTACACGGCCGCGGTGCGGGAGATTCTTGAAAAAAACGGGTGAGGGGGCCATTCAACAGGAAAGCCGCGGGTAATACTCCGCGGCTTTGGCGTCTCGGTCTATTCAAAAATCGCGTAGATGTCCAGAGTAAAATTATATCTTCTTTCTTTATTATTGCTAATCTCCATTTTTCGATATTCCTTAACGGACATTTGAAAACGCACTTCCCGAAGAAAAATTCATCTCAGATAAAACGAACATCACCCGTTAAGAATGTATCGCCCGAGCTACCCATTTTTGTTCCAGAGGAGAGTTATAAGTCAGAGAATAGCTAACCGCCAGAATTGATTCAAAATATATGAACCTGCTTTTCAGCAGGTCCACGCTTGACCTAAGCTACAAACACGCTGTCTTCGAACTCAATGTAGTTCGGTATAGAGTGCCAATAATCCTCCTTTTTTATTAACTTAACATTTAAAAAAAGGTCGCTGTAATACATCTGCACGCCATCGGAATCATAATATGGCATAGATTTCATGCTTTCCCCCACACCTACAAGAAAATACTCCGTATTTTCGGCCAGAATTTCTAGTTTAGCATCGGCCCCTGACGACCCGAATTTGCCTGTCAGAGTAAGCTCAATTATCTCACCTGTTCGAGTATCGTAACCATAATCTTTAATAATTGATGCTTTACTTTGGTCAGTTTCGATGTTTGTTAATCTGAAAAGCAAATGTTCATCATGAGAAATCCTCGCTACATCCAGATAAACCAGATCTTCCGTGTCTGGAAGTTTCTCCCCAACATCAAAAACCATTTCATTGGTCATTGTGTCGATATTGAGAACCCATATTTCGCGCGTTTCTGGCTTGCCATAGTACATTTTTCCATTAATAAATACTTGGTTATATCCATAGTCACTTATTACATCAAATGAATCAATAATCTCATGTGTTAACATTGAGTATTTAATAAATTTCACGCTCGGATTGTTTGATGCATCCATTGCGTAATGTGATAACACCAAGCCGTCCTGATATACGTTGCGAATTGATAAAAATGCACCATTGTTATCAAATGTGTCCATGATTTCGTATTCTCCAGTATCAAAGGATATTTTGCATAAACTCGTGTTTAAGTTCTCTCCGGTATTTGTGTCATAAACCCAAAGAGTTAAGTATATGTTTTCGCCATCAAAGGCTAAACCGCCATTTGCGTTGATTTCCATGTTGTCGGGAAACTCAATCGTTTGTTTGTTGCTGCCGTCTAAGTTCATCTGCGTTATCTTAGCAGCGAAAGCCTGGTCTTCTGATTGTATATATCGTTGACCGCTATTGGACAAATAAAGTTTTTCACCATACGTAAAGATATCCGCCCCACCAAAACAATCTTGAATCCATCCATCATTTGTTTCATCATTCACCGGATTCAATTGACTTGTTAAGTGAACCAATTTTCTCGTTTCATAGTCATAATATACTAAGTTTGCTGACAGGTCTTTTTGATTCATAATTGACTGATAGCAACCTTCTTCTGTGCCGGCAAAACGACACATAAATAAATTCTCAAAACTTGTAATCATTGTCATTTCCAGTTCCGAACCTAAATCAATCGGCGGCGCTTGCGCGTCAATTGTCCCAGGAGAATCTACGGTGGCTTTTGCGCATCCACTCATTAGTAAAGTAAGTAAAAGAAGAATCAAAACAATCTTTTTCATTATGTTTTCCTTTGATATTTATTCTAAAATGGCGCCTGTTGTTCTTGGGCGCTATTTTCAGCTGTGCTTAGATGTCAAACACCGCGAAATTTAATATCCACCGTTCCTGCGGAGTGGTTCGACTGCGCCGGTCGGTAAAACAGCTTATTCCCATTATTATATCACAAGAAAAAGCCCGTGTCCCCGTTAAGCCGGGGACACGGGCTTTTGTTCGCTGTTACTCTGCGCGGAGTGCCCCGGCTGCTATTTGCCGTTCTCCGCGACGATCCTGTCCACTTTCGCGAGAAACGCTTCGGGCTCGTCGTCGAACACCGAGTGTCCCGCGTTCTCGAACAGGCAGAACTCCTTTTTCGGCGCTTTCAGCGCGGCGACGAACGCCTCGGCGACCTCCGGGACGGTCTGCAGGTCGTACTTGCCCTCGAAGACGTAGTACGGCACTTTCAGCTCCGGAATCTCCTTGAACAGATTCCGGTTCATGACGTCCAGAAAGAGCGGCGCGCTGTTGTTGAGCCCTTTGAGGAGGTTCAGCTTGTCGGAGAAGGTGTAGAACGGGCAGCGGAACATCTTGAGGAAGTAGGCCGTGATGTTCGGCTTTTCGCCGGGCGATTCGTTGTATTTGCGCAGCACGCCGCGCTCGGCCATAATGTCCTTCATCGTGTAGCGCGTCTCGCTCGAGGGGCGGCCGACCGCCTCCAGCTGCTGCACCGATTTTGTGTCGCCCGCGGCTTTGGCGTGTTCCATCGCGAAGTCGTAGCCGATCTGCTCCGAGCGCAGCTGGTCCGCGATCTGGCCGACGCCGATATAGGCGTAGTACAACTCGGGCGCTTTTTTCAGCGCCAATGTCGAGATCAGCGATCCCCACGACAGACCGAAGATATACATCTTTTTGCGACCGTATTTTTCAAGCAGCCACTTCGAGACCTCGACGACATCGTCCGCAAACTGATCGATGGTCAGGCTCTCGGGCGGGGCCGCGCTGGCGTAGGTTTTTCCGCAGCCGCGCTGGTCCCAAACACAGAGCACAAAGCGCTCGGCGATCTGCGCAAGGCCGTCCAGATGCGGCGTCATGGGTTCGCCGGGGCCGCCGTGCACCATCAGCGCCAGCGGCAGGTCGGGGTTGTCCTTCGAGAAGACCACCGCCTGCGGAATCCCGCCGATCACCGGCATCTCCAGCGTGTAGTTGCCGACTTGTGTTTTTGCCATCGTGCAATCCCTCCTTTATGAAGTACCCGGCGGCCTTAAGCCGCCGGGCAGTATGCGCGGTTTACTCCATCCAGGCGAGCGCGAAGCTGTACTTGTACACCTCGTTGCGGACGGAATCGTCGACGAGCGGAATGCCGTGGACGGTGGAGCGGGTGCCGTAGATCATGCCGACCTCGTTGCAGATGACCATGGGCAGGTCCGTCGCCATGATTTTCTGAACCTCTTTGTAGATCGGGGCGCGCTCGGCTTCGCTGGTCAGCGTGGTGCCTTTCACGAGCAGCGCGTCGAGTTCGGGGTTCGAGTAGAACGCGACGTTGATCATGTAACCGGTGCCGACGCGGTTCGCGATCGAGCTGATGTCGGGGCCCTGATCGCCGCCGAGAATCGTGACATCGTAGTTGCCGCTGAACACTTTTTCCATCCACGCCATCTGCTCGAGCTTGTTGATCTGGAGATCGATGCCGGCCTCTTTCAGGTTGGCCTGCGCGACGACCAGCGTCTCGTCAAAGCCGAACGTGTCGACCGTTACCTGCAGGTAGATGCCGTTGGCGTCCGCGGTGTAGCCGCACGCCTCGATCAGGCTGCGCGCTTTCGCGATATCCTGCGCAGGAATCTTGGCGTCGTTGTTCAGCGCCCAGGTGTACAGCGGGGAGATGTAGTACTCGGAGACCGCTCCGTTGCCTTTCAGGCCGGTGTCCAGAATCTGCTGGCGGTTGAGCGCGAGATCGAACGCCTGACGCATCCGGACGTCGAGGAACGGGTTGTCCTCTTTGGCGAAGTTGAAGGTGAAGTAGTTGCGGTTGCACGCGAGGTTGAAGCGCACGGTGTAATCGGCGTTGTTCTCGTACTTCGCGCGGTCGACGCCGGGAATCGAGTTGTACATGTAGTCGATTTCGCCGTTCTGCCACATCTGATACTCGGTGTCGGGATCGGGAATGATCTGGAACACGAGGCGGTCGAGGTAGGGGCCCTCACCGAAGTAATCCTTGTTCGCCTCCAGTTCGACCGATACGCCGGCCTGCATGCTGACAAACTTGAACGGGCCGGTGCCGATGGGGTTCTGCGCGGCGGGATTGGCCATCCAGTCGGTGCCCTCGAAGATGTGTTTCGGCAGGATCGAGCCGCCGAACCAGGTCAGGTTGGCGAGCAGCGTCGAGTCGGGCGCGGACAGCTTGAACACGACGGTGAAGTCGTCCGGCGCTTCAATCGAGGCGACCGTGCCCAGGTTGGACGAGAGGGTGCCGGCCTGCGAGATGATGTTCTCGAACGTCCATTTGACGTCGGCCGAGGTGAACGGCTCGCCGTCGTGCCACTTAACGCCCTCGCGCAGCTTAAAGGTCAGCTCGGTTGCGTCGGCGTTGTAGCTCCAGCTCTCGGCGAGGTCGGGCTTCACCTGCTGGTCGGCGGACATGAACACCAGCGAGTTGAAGACTTGAAAGTTGACGAACGCCGCGCCCTCGTCCATCGCCACGTTCGGGTTGAAGCTGGACGGGTCGTTCGGCAGTCCGACGATCATGGTTCCGCCGGTCTTGATGCCGCCGTCTGTGCCCGCGGGGGTCTGCGCCGCCGGTTTGCAGGCCGCCAACAGACCGACTGTCAGGATACAGACCAAGAGCATCGATAGTACTTTTTTCATTATAATTCCTCCTGCTTTTTTCTATTTTCAACACGGTTTCCGTGAGAAAAACAAGGTTGTCAGATCGCTTCCAATATCGCAAGACCGCTGGCGAGCTGAATCGCGACGAGATCGCGGACGGGAATGACGCTGTAGTCGAGCTGCGCCTCCAGCGCGTCGGCCTCGCGCCGCAGCACCGTCTCGGCGTCGGCGAGCGCCGGCTGCAGCTTCGCGGCGGTTTCCGCGTCGCCGCGCTGCATCTCCATCTCGATGGCCCGCACCAGCAGGCCCCAGTTCAGCAGATTGTAGAATTTGGCGATCTGGTAACAGGAAAAGGCCTCCGACTCGGTGCACGGCCGCGCGAACGCCGCCGCGTCCCCCTGCTCGACAAAGACCCGCTCCCCGGCGATCGCGATCGGCATGAACACGACGGTCTGCGCCACCATGGCGCCGTAGGGGTTGTCGCCGCCGATGAACGGGGCGACGGCCTCGTACTTTTCTTTGAGCGCGTCGAGGTGCGCCTGCTGGATGTCCAGCTTGTCGGTGACGGCTTTGGCGCGCGGATAATCCAGCTCTTTACAGCTGTCGATGCGCGCCTCGTAGTAGTACGGCAGCTCCGCGACAAGCTCGACAACCGCTTTTCCGGCGTAGGTGCCGCTGCACTCGCCGCCGATCATCTGCGCGGCGGGGTCGCCCCCGGCGAACTGCTCGAGGTAGTCGTACAGATCCGCGGCAGACGGCATTTTATAGATTGCGGGCGCAAAAGAGGTGAGGTAGGGCATCTCGGGCTCGCCGAGATCGAGCGGCACCTTGCGGTCGGTCGACGCCTGATGCAGCTGCGCAAAGACCGCCTCGGCCTGCGGGTGGGAGGTGTACCAGTACGCGCCGCCGAACCCCGCGTTGTGCAGCGAGTAGATGAACGCCGGCTTAACCTCGTCGATGAGGCGCATCAGCGTTTTGGTCTCGGGCAGCGGACGGTCGAACTTGTAGTTTTTGTAGTCCATCGGGAACGTCCACTCGACCTGCTCGTCGGACGCGGGCCGGAAATAGTTGCGCGCGTAGGTGAACAGGTTGAACGGCCCCTTGAACCAGCCCTCGTTGCGGCGGACGCCGTCGACGTCGATCATGGGGATGATGTAGAACGTGAACCCGAGCGACGCGCAGTAATCGGGATCCGCGGCGAGCGCACCGATGAAGTAGTAGCTCATCATGGCGCCGATCGGCTCGTTGGGGTGCGGACATCCGTAAAACAGCGCATTACGCGCGCCCGATCCGACCTTGGCGCACAGAATCGGCGTGTCCCCGCGCGACCGTCCGGCCTCAAAGACATCGACCATGCCGGGATACCGGTCGGCGAGCGCCCACAGCGCGGCGTTCATCTCGTCGACGGTCAAAAAATCCTTGTAATCCGGAATTTGATTCAGCATCTCCTGTTTTCCCATCGTACTCTCCTTCTGTCCGTCGTTCTTTTATCGGCGGTTTTATTCGGTTGTGTCGGCGTAAAGGCAGCTGTAGAAATGGCCGGGGCCCGCCTGCAGCATCTCGGGATACTCGCTGCCGCAGCGCTCCTGACACCGGTAGCAGCGCGGCGCGAAGTAGCAGCCCGGGCCGGTGCCGATCGGGGTGGGCGGCTCGCCCTCGATGGGGATAATCTCTTTTTTCTCGGTGGGGTCCAGCGACGCCGAGTTGGAGATCAGCGCGCGGGTGTAGGGGTGTACGGGGCTGTGCAGCACGGCGTCGGTCGGGCCGTACTCGACGATGCGCCCCAGATACATGACGGCGACACGGTCCGAGATGTAGCGCGTTGTCGCGATGTCGTGGCTGATGAAGACCATGCAGGCGCCGTTGCTCTGCACCTGTTTTTCAAGCAGCGCCAGAATGTCGGCGCGGATCGAGACGTCGAGCATCGAGACCGCCTCGTCGGCGACGACGAACGCGGGGTTCGTCAGCATCGACCGCATGATCGCGATGCGCTGCAGCTGGCCGCCCGACAGCTCGTGGGGGTAGCGCTGCAGGTAATCCTCCGCCGGGAAAAAGCCCGCCGCCTCGAGCGTCTCGACGCATTTCAGGTGCTGCTCGGCCTCGTTCCCGCCGATGCCGTGCAGGCGCAGCGTGGTGGTCAGCACCTTCTCGATGCGCTCGCGCGGGTCAAACACCTCGTAGGGGTTTTGGAAGATCAGCTGGACGCTGCCGCGGAATGCGATGCGCGCCGCCTTGCGGTTTTCCCGGATCCTGCGGACATCGGTGCCGTTCAGGATGATCTTCCCCGACGTCGGTTCCTCCAGATGAATGAGCAGGCGGCCCAGCGTGCTCTTTCCGCAGCCCGACTCGCCGATAATGCCCAGAATCTCCCCCCGGTCCAGCGTGAAGCTGACCCCGTCTACCGCCTTGACCAACCGGCGCTTCACCGCGCTGCCCGCGGAGGACGCGTCGGAGGACAGCGCCGTGCGCTGCGTGTAGTGCTTGCGGACGTCCACAACCTGCAATACCGGTGCGCTCATGCCGTCTCCTCCTTCGCGTAGAAGCAGGCGGCGCTCCAGCCCGGCGCGATCTGCTGCAGCGGCGGCCGCTCGATGCGGCAGTTCTCCCGCGCGCGGGCGCAGCGCGGCGCGAAGATGCAGCCCGCGTGCGGCTCGCTGAGGTCGGGCAGATTGCCCGTGATGCCGCGCAAACTGCTCTTCTCGCCCGTGAAGGACGGGAACGAGCGCAGCAGTCCCTGGGTGTAGGGGTGCCGCGGGCGTCGCAAGATATCGACGGTCAGCCCCGTCTCCATGATGCGCCCGGCGTATAGGACCGCCACCTTTTTGCAGCTGGACGACACGACGCCGATATTGTGGGTGATCATCAAAAAGGTCATCTCCTCGGATTCCTGAAGCCGCACGATCTCGCGCAGAATCTGGCCCTCGGTCACGACGTCGAGCGCCGTTGTCGCCTCGTCGAATACGATGAGCGACGGGTGGAACATCAGGCTCAGCGCGATCGAGACGCGCTGAATCATGCCGCCCGACAGCTGGTGCGGGTAGAGGTTGTAGACCGACTCGGGCAAGTTGACTTTCTCAAACAATTCTTTTGCCAGCGCGCGGCAGTCCGCCGGTTTTGCGTCCGGCACATGCACGCGGTAGATGCCCTCGATCTGCCGCCCGATCTTGTGGACCGGCGACAGCGTATTCATGGATTTCTGGAACACCGCCGACAACGCTTTCCAGCGCGTCTTGGCGCGCGCGGCGTCGTCGAGTTCCAGCAGGTTTTCGTTCTGGAACAGAATCTTCCCCTCGGCGCGGGTGATGTCTTTGGGCAACAGCCCAAGCAGCCCGAGCGCGAGCGTGGACTTGCCCGACCCCGACTCGCCGATGATGCCGACGGAATCTCCCTGCTCGACGCAGAGCTCCACCCGGTCGCAGGCGAGACTCTCGCGGCCCTTGAGCAGATATCGGATATTCAGATCACTGATCTCCAGCAGTGCCATCGTTTCGCCTCCCCGCGTCAGTTGTTGAGCTGCCGCAGGCGCGGCGTAATCAGACGGTTGAGGCCGTCGCCCAGCATAAAGAACGTCAGCGCCGTGACGACGATCGCGAGACCGCCGAACGTGCTGATCCACCAGCTCGACGCGATCTGGCTGCGCCCCTCGGACACGATCATGCCCCAGCTGATGACGCTGGCGTCGCCCAGCCCGATGAAGGCCAGGCCCGCCTCCATCAGAATCGCCGCCGAGATGTTCGCGGTCGTGTTGACGACGAGCGGATAGATGCCGTTCGGAATTACATGGCGCAGCAGAATCCGCCATTTCCCCTCGCCGGCCGTCGCCGCAGCTTTGACGAAGACGCGGTCGCGCAGCGACACCGTCTCGGCGCGCATCAGCCGGGCGTTGGCGGTCCACGTCGTCAGGCCGATCACGATGACGACGTTCATCAGGCTGCCGCCGAACAGCGCGATGACGATCAGAATCAAAAAGAAGACCGGCGTCATGTCAAAAATGCTGATGACGAACATCAGAATCTGGTCGACGATGCCGCCGAAATAGCCCGAGACCGCGCCGATGATGATGCCGATGACCCCCGAGATCCCGGCGGCGACAAACCCGATGATCAGCGACGTCCGCGTGCCGTAAAGCAGGCGGCTGAGCAGGTCGCGGCCAAACTGGTCGGTGCCGAGCAGGTATTTCCCGCCCGGCGGGGACAGCACGTCGGGGTTCAGCGCGCGCGGGTCAAAGGGCGCCAGCGACGGCGCGAAGACGGCGACAAACAGCAGAATGAACAGCAGAACCAATCCGGTGCGAAGCGGTGGTATCCGCAGAAAGCCTCGTCGGATCAGCGGGTTCTTTTTCAGTTTTTGGTCGGCTTGTTGCATGCGTTCCCCCAAGGATTTGTGTCGGACGGTCGATCTATTTAAGCCGGATGCGGGGATCCAGCAGCGCGTACACCGCGTCGAGCAGCACCGTGATAACGGCGATGGCCATCGACAGCATCAGGTAGATGCCGCTCAGCACCGCGTAATCGCGTTTGTTGATGCAGTCGAGCAGCAGGCGGCCGATGCCGGGCCACGCGAAGACGATCTCGATCAGCGCGACGCCCGCGAGGCTGTAGGCCAATGTCATGCCGAACATCGTGACGGTCGGCAGAATCGCGTTCTTCAGCACAAACTTGCGGAAGATGTCCCGTTCGGGCATGCCGGCGGCGCGGTACAGCGTGATGTAGTCCTCGCCCATCACCTGCTGCACCGACGAGCGCATGATTCTGAAAAAGCTCGGGAACTGCAGCAACGTGACGCAGGCGACCGGCAGCACCAGATGGTACAGGATATCCAGCACCCGCATGAAGCCGGTGTAGTTGGCGCGGACGTTGACCATGCCGGCGGTCGGCATCCAGTGCAGCACCGACGCGAAGAGCAGCATCAGCATCAGCGCCAGCCAGAAACTCGGCATCGAGTCGAGCCCGTACGAGATGTTGCGCAGGAACTTGTCCAGCTTTGAGTCGCGGTTGCGCGCGGCGCGCAGCCCCAGCCCGCTGCCGATGATCAGCGACAGCACCGCGGCGGTCAGGCTGATCAGCAGGGTCGGGCCGATGCGCTCCCCGATCAGCTGCACAACCGGCAGATTGCTGCGGTAGGAGAACCCGAAATCCCCTTTCAGGATGTTTTGTAAGTAGATGCCGAACTGCACCAGAATCGGCTTGTCCAGCCCGTATTTGACCGTCAGCGCCTCAATCATCTCGGGGTTCGGTTTGTCGAGACCCGCCATAATCGAGATGGGGTCGCCCGGCGCCAGCCGGATCAGCGCAAAATTAATAAAAACCGACAGGATCACTGCCAGCAGACAGATTATCAACCGTTTTGTCAGGTACCGTTTCACGCGATTCCAACCCTTATTTTGTTTATCAGTTTAAAACTTTACATAGCTAATATCTCAAAATCCTACCACGAAAACAGGTAATTGTCAACACACGAAAGCGGTATTTTTTGGCATTCATCACAATTTTTGCCGAATATTGGCGTCGACGTCCCCCGAATAAGCCGTGACAGGGGCGGCGGGACGGCACCCGGCGCGCGGGCGGGTTCATTGGGGGCGTCGGCGCCGCCGCTCGTTTGCGGCGGTTTCCGCCGCCGGCGGATGCGGTACACGCCGAAAATATGCTATAGTGTAAACGCTTAGACCGGCGGACGGGATGGCCGTGCCGGTGAATTTGGCAAATTTTTAACCAATCTGTAATATTTTTGTTCCGGTTTCGGTTCTATAGTCAGAAGGGGAAGGGGTGAGCGCCGCTTGTTCGTCATTCTCGTCTTTGCGTCGGCGGGCGACCGCGACAAATTTGAATATCTCTACACGCGCTAGAAGAACCTGCTGATGCAAAAGGCCAACGCCATTCTGCGCGACTATATGAAGGCGGAGGACGCGGTCAGCGAGTGTTATCTGCGCGTCTTTAAGAATTTCCATAAAATCGAGGACCCCGATTCCAATTCCACCATTGCCTTTCTCGTCACGATCGTGCGGAACGTTGCGCTCACGATGCTGAAAGTTGGGCGCGCCGAGGTGCTGGACATCGAGGGCGGCAACAACCGTGTGATTCTGGCGACGGACGGCGATTTCAACGTCGGCCAGCTCCAACAGGGAGCTCGAGCGCCTGATCGAAAAACAGCGCGACAGCGGCATCTATCTCAGCATTTTGGGATTCGGCACCGGCAACATCCGCGACGATCTGATGGAGACGCTGTCCAAGAACGGCAACGGCAACTACGCCTACATCAACAGCGTCGAGGACGCCGAGAAGGTGCTGGTTCAGGAGCTTGCGGCGAACCTCTTTGTGGTGGCGAAGGACGTCAAGGCGCAGATCGAGTTCAACGGCGCGAACGTGTCGAGCTACCGCCTGATCGGCTACGAGAACCGCATGCTGACGAATCAGGAGTTTGAGGAAGAGGCCACCGATGCCGGTGAGATCGGCGCCGGAACCGACATCGTCCTGCTGTTTGAAATCGAGCTCGTGAACGGGACAGGCGGCGGCGGGCTGAAGTACGGCGACAACGCCGAGCCGCAGCCGCAGACCACCGGCGCGTACGCCGACGAGCTGTTCGAGCTGCGCATCCGCTACAAGGATCCCGAGACCGACCGCAGCGACGAGCTGATTGTGCCGGCGACCTTCGAGGCGTTCTCGGCGGATTTAAGCGACGATTTCGTCTTCGCGGGCGCGGTCGCGGCGTTCTGCCATCTGCTGCGCGGCTCCGATCACAGCGGTGACATCACCCTTAACGAGGTGATCCGCATGGCCGAGCGCGGCGTCGGGCGCGACCGCGCGGGCTACCGCGAGAGCTTCCTCGCGCTGCTGGAATCGTACGAAACCCTGATCGACTGACGGCGGGCGCGGCGGCCGCGCCTGCTGCTTGTTATCATAAAACACCGATAAAACTAAACTCCCGCAGAAATCTGCGGGAGTTTTCGCATTCTGTATACTACGCTTGCCGCTGAAGAACTTCCAAAACAGGCTACTGCTCCTTGCGCCAGCGTTTTTTCAGGTAGTAGGCCGCCGCTTTTGGTTCGCGCGACCGGGTGAAGATGCCCTTGCGGTTGCCGCCGACGCGCATTACGCCGCTCGCGGTGGCAAAATCCGCGAAGTTCCACACCTGTTCGCCCACCACCGCGCTCTGCTCGTCAAACAGCTTGTGACACATCTCGAGGTATTTGATCTGGTACTCCTCCGACCACGGCTCCGCCACGATGGAATGCATTCCCGGCAGGGTGTCGGCGCCGTACTCCGTGACGATCACCGGTTTGTTCTCGGTCGCCCATCCCGCAAGCTCCCGACCGAACTCGTAACTTGCGAGTTCGAGGTCGTTGATCTCGGAGTACCAGCCGTAATAGCGGTTGAGCATGATGACGTCTGCCAGCTGGTGCACCTTGCATTTTCCGTACGGAACCAGCGCGACACTCGCGAACGCGACGGGGCGCGTCGGGTCCGCCTCCCGCGTCTTTCGGAACAGCGGCGCAAAGTAGGCGACCGATTCGTCCGACGCCGATTCCGGCTCGTTGGCGATGCTCCAGATCACGATCGACGGGTGGTTCTTGTCGCGCTGGATCATCTCGAGAATGTGCGCCGCGTGCACGGCCTGTGTCTCGTCGTTCGCGGTGTCCGGCGAAAACGTCTTGAGCGACGGCGCGGCGTGAATCCACGAGTTGAGCATATTCAGTCCGACCGCGGCCCCCTCCCCGATGACCACGATGCCCTGTTCATCGGCGTAGTCGAGGAAATCCTCCGAGTAGGGGTAGTGCGTCGTCCGCACCGAGTTGGCGCCGACCCATTTCAGCAGCTCGAAATCGTGGATCATGTAGGCGTCGTTGTGCCCTTTTCCGAGAATCTCGATGTCCTCGTGCATGCCGAATCCCTTGAAGTAGAACGGCTCGCCGTTGATCAGGAATTTTGTCCCCTCGACCCGCACCGTGCGCACGCCGGCGCGCACCGTGCAGACGTCCACGAGGTTTTCGCGGTCGTACAGGCTGAACTCGACGTTGTACAGATAGCCCGCACCCGGACGCCAGAGCTGCACGTCTTCGATCCGTACGGCGCCCTGTTTCCCCGTCGATTCTCCGACCGGCGCGCCGTCTTTATCGTAGACCCGTACTTTCACGGTATGGCTGTCGGATTCTCCCGGAATGTCGGTGCTGTAATCGATGGTTCCCTGTTTACCGCTGTATCCGGTCGTGATCTTGACGTCGTCGATGGTTACAGCCGGGTGGAACACAAGCCACACGGGGCGGTGAATCCCGGCGTAGTTGAAAAAATCGTGCCAATACCGCTGCCGTTTTCCCACCGGCGAGTCGAACCGGATTCCCGGCGGAATCGTCTGGAATGAAAGCCGGTTGTCCACGCGAACGCTGATTCGAACCGTCTCCCGGCGCACCGCATCATCGGTGATGTCCGCCCAAAACGGCAGATACCCGCCCTCGTGCGCGGCGATCTCGCGGTTGTTGCACCACACGCGCGCCCGGTGCGTCACCGACTCGAAGTAAATCGAGACGCGCTCGCTTGCGATATCGGGAATCTTGACGTCGATCTGGTACCAGCAGATGCCGCTGTAATTTTTAATCTCCCATTGCGGGAAGAGATCGTTGAAACTGGCCGACCCGGCAATCTTTACCGCAGCCTTCAGTTTACCCGCAAACCAGCGCTGTTCCACGCCGACATCGGATTCGTCCAGGCAGAAATTCCAAAGCCCCGTAAGCTGAACGCGGTCTCTTGTGGGTGTATTCTGTGGTCTCAGCATTTTATGTTTCCTTCTATTTAATATTTACAACGGAAAAGTACCCCTCAAACGTGGCTTCGTCGATCTTTCTCGGCGAGACGCAGTCGCCGATCATGCGCACGTCGTACGCGCATCCGACAAACTGTTCCGCCAGCGCTCTCCGCGGCTTCAGCCCGACGGAGATCACGACACGATCCGCCTTGATCTCCTGCGCCGTGCCGTCCGAATCCCGCAGCGTCACCGTCTGCTCCCCGATCTCAGCGCAGGTCGTGTTCATCTTGATGCTGATGTTGCTGTTCTCCGCCAGCAGCTGCCGCAGCGCCTCCTGATACATGAGGTTTGCGCTGCTGTACAGCGCCCCGCTCTGCTCCACGATCGTAACCGTGTCCGCTTTTTCGCACAGCATCAGCGCGAGCTCGCAGCCCGCCTGTCCGCCGCCGACAATCGTCACGTCGCCGGTCAGCTGATCCGCCATCTGATAGGCCGCCAGCACGTCGACCACCTGCGGGCGGTCGATGCCGGGAATGTTCGGTACAATCGGATCCGCGCCGACCGCGACCACAACGAAGTCGGGCTTGAGGCTCTCGACCAGTTCCGGCGTCGCCTCCGTGTTCATTTTCAGGTCAATCCGCTTGTTTTTCTGGGTCTGACACAGGAGGTACTTGTAGTACGCCGCAACGTCCTCTTTGTGCGCGCCGACACAGATGTGGCGCAGAACACCGCCGAGCGCATCCTCTTTTTCAATCAGCGTCGCGCGGTGGCCCATCTCGACCGCGGTGAGCGCCGCCTTCATGCCGCCCGGACCGCCGCCGACCACGACGACGTGCCGCTCGTGCTCCGCGGGCTTGATGTCCACGTTCAGGCGTTCCTCGCGCATGTGCCTCGGGTTGACCGCGCACCCCATGCTGTAATGCTCCGTCGCGACGTGGTAACACGAGATACAGCGCAGGCAGGGCACCACATCCTCCCTGCGGCCCGTGCGGATCTTCTCCGGCATCTCGGGGTCCGCGAAAAGCGCACGGCACACCGCGACCGCGTCGGCCTGACCGTTCGCGATCACGCTCTCGCCGTCCTCCGGCGTCATGATGCCGCTGACCGTGACCACCGGGATGCTCACTTCTTTTTTCAGCGCCGCCGCCAGATGGACGTTGACCTTGTGGGGGTACAGCGCCGGCGTGATCATGTGCACCGAGGTCTCGTAATATTTGTCGATGCCCGAGGACATCTGCACCATATCGATCATGCTTTCAACGCGTTTGATAAATGTGATGATATCTTCCAGTTCGACGCCGCCGTCGATCCACTCGCCGCCGCTGATCCGCAGATCCAGCGGGAAATCCCGGCCGACCTTCTCGCGGATGCGCTCGATAATCATCATGGGGAAGCGCATGCGGTTTTCGATGCTTCCGCCGAACTCATCGGTTCTGGTGTTGTATTTCGGCGACAGGAACTGCGCCGCAAGCCAGCCGTGCGCAAAGTGGAGCGTGCACAGGTCGAACCCCATGCGCCGCGCGTTGTAGGCCGCCGAGGCGAAGTTGTCCGCCACCTGGTTCATCATCGCGAGATCCATGCCGACCACCTTCGCGCCGTCGGCGTCCTTGCCGATGTTGCGCACGGTGTCGACCGGCCCGATGGGCGGGCGCGCGGGATCCCCCGTCCGGGCCCAAAGCCCCGCGTGGAAGAGCTCCACGGCGGCTTTCGCGCCGTACTGGTGAATCGCGCTGAGCTGCTCCTTGTAGTAGGGCAGGTACGGCTGAAACAGACCGTTTCCGTCCGGCACAATCATCGACCGGTCCTGATCCACATGGCAGCAGCCGATCGAGATCAGGCTGGTGCCGCCCTTGGCCCGCGTCGCAAGATGCTCGATCCAATAGGTGGTGAGCGGAACCTTGTCCAGATAGCCGAACGGGGAGGACATGATTCGGTTGCGCAGGGTGATGCTGCCCACCTTCAGCGGTTTAAATAAATTCGGATAATAGCTGTTTTCCATCGGTAACCTCTTATCTCAAAGCGGTCAGCTCGCCTGCTGCCCCGCCTCAACTTCCAATTTACGGGCTTTGTTCTCGACATGTTTTTTTCGCGCGGAGGAGTAGCACATCGCGATCAGCACCACGAGTGCGACGATCGCCTGCGTGTAGGTGCTCGGCGAGTTGACCGCCGTAAGCCCCAGTTGTACGATCTGCATGACCAGACTGCCGATCACGACGCTGATCATCAGGTTGATCTCTCCGCCCAGCGCGCGCCCGATAAAGATACACATGATCGCGTCGAACGTGATCTTCATCGAGCCCATGATGGAGTTGATCGGCCGGACGACACTGGTGGAACACAGCGACAGCGCGGCGTAGAGCCCCGCAAAAATTCCGGCGAGTACAAAGGTGAAGAACTTGGTGCGTTCCACTTTCAATCCCAGTGTTCGCGCAATGGAGGGCCCTTTCCCGATGGCCCGGACATGGTAGCCGAACGGCATGTAGGTGAAGATGATGTAGGCCGCGGCAAAACAGATGACGCCGAAGATCACGGTTCGAATCGAGTTTCCGAAAACGATGTAATGCTGGCTCAGATGAATGCCGCCGCCGCCGAAAACAAGGCTGCCGAGACTCTCCAGAATCAACATGACACCGATGGACACGACGAGCGCGGGCACCTTCATCAGCGAGTACAGTGTCCCCGTGAAGCAGCCGCACAGCAATCCCACCACCGTGCAGAAGAAGATGACGCCGAACACGCCGACGCCGAACAGCTGCGCGAGGTTTCCGCCGACAATCGCGCTGATCAGCACATAGGCGCCGATCGCGAAATCGGTGATTCCGATCGTCATGCCGAAGCACACGCCCCACGCCACCACCGCAGGCAGGATCGACTGAATAATGATAAACGGAATATTCGTCGCCGACACCTTTTGGGGAACCAGAACCATCAGCAGCACAAACAGCACGACCGGAATCAGAAGGGCCGGGATGTATTTTGTTGCGGTTCTCCAGATACTGTTTTTCATAGTTTTCACATCCATCTCCCGCGAACGGGTTTGATGCCTGCAGCAGGCACCGGATTGCGGCGCAGGCCGCGGCAGTATTCCGATACTCGGTCTACTGCCGCTTTTCCTGCAGCGCGGGTCACAAAAGCTCTCTTTCGGGCTGTTCAGTCCATTAGGAGTTCGCGATAATGTTATCGATCGAGTAGTCTTCCATCAGCTTGATGATGTCCGCGACTTTAAAGTCGGGGTTCAGGCGGGCGACCATGTTCAGGATCGCTTCCTCGTCGTAGATCTGGTACTCGCTGTTGGCGATGAACTGCTCGTAGGCGTCACATTCCGCAACGCTGGTCACGAAGATGAACTTCTGGAGCAGCGAAACCGGCTCGGCCGAGATCGGGTTGCCGTCGACGGCGTTGTACATCACTATGAACATCATCAGCGCCTGCGGGGCTTGTCCGCCGGCCTCGACGATCAGTGTTCCGTTCTCAAGCGCTTCCTTGCCGCCCTCGAAGATATCGAAGTTCGCCAGTTTCACGTTGGAATTCATCTGAAGCAGCGTGCTGTAGGTGGTCTCCGCGATACCGCCGCCGCCGTTCGCCAGAATGATCGCTTCCAGATCCGAGTTGGTGTTAATAAAGTTCTGAATCGTGCTGGTGACGGCCGCGAGGTTGTCGCTCGGTGTCGTCGCTTCGGCCAGCTGGGTCATGTTCAGCGCCTGCATCTTGTTGCGGAATCCCACGTTTCTGAGCGCGCCGGACGAAGATTCCTGCGCGAAGATCACGGCGACCTTGCTGTAGCCGGCCTTCGAGACGATCTCGATCATGGTCTCGGCGTTGCCCTCGTCGTCGCCGGTCGAGTTGCCGATGTAGCAGCTGCGGCCCATGACTTCGGCGCGGATGTCGGGGTCGGAGATCTTGCGGAAGATGATGCCGAACTTCACGTTGTTCTGCTCGCAGAGCTCCGCGATTTTCTGGGTGGCCACCTCGCTCATTGGCAGGCAGAGGATTCCCTGCACGCCGGCGGCGATCAGGTTCTCCGCGTCGGTGAGCTGCGCGGTCGCGTCAAAACTGCCGATCGCCCAGGTAATCTTGGAGTTCAGCACGCCGGCAGCATAGTTCAGGTTGCTGTAGACGGTGGAACACATGGTGTCCTCTTTGCCGTAGAGGATCACGCCGAAGTGGTAGGGGTTCAGGGACGCGGCGTCCGGCGCGGTGCCTTCTTCCGTCGTTGTGCCGGTGTTTTCCGGCGGTGTGGTTTTGGTACACGCGGTCATAAACAGCGAAGCCATCATGACCAGCACCAGAAACAGTCCGATAATTTTCGTTTTGCGATTCATTTTTTCCCTCCATATGTTGATATTAATTAATAAACCGAATAAAGCGGCTTACGAATTCTGTGCCAACGCGCGCCGGATTCACAACCTGAAGCAGGCGCGCCGACGGTATTACAGCAGCTCTTTCCCCGTGCTGCGGTCGTACGAGAACATCACGATCATCAGGAACAGCACGCCTTTGATGATAAAGATGACGTCCGTGCTGACGCCCCAGATAATCAGCCCGTTGTTGAGAATGTAGTAGGACAGCGCGCCGACAATACCGTTGCGGATCTTGACGCCGTCGCCGCCCGAAAGGGAGGTTCCGCCCAGCACCAGCGCCATCAGCACATCGATCTCGAACGTCATGCCCGTCTGTCCCGAGACGCCGCCCGTGCGGACCATCGCGACAAAAGCGCTGATGCCCACCGCGACGCCCGAAACCAGAAAAGCCAGCACCTTGTATTTGCCCACCGGAACGCCGCTGAACTTGGCGGTCTCGATGTTGACGCCGATCGCCTTGTTGAACTTGCCCAGACGGCGGAACTCGAACAGGACGTAGGCGATCACGATCATCACCACCGGCAGAACGATGTAGAACCATGTCGTATCCAGCACGGCGTAGACCTTCGGAACGGTCATCGTCTTGGTGCTGCTGAACGACTGCACAAAGCCCTTGCCGATAAACATCACGCACATACCGATCGTAAAGGCGGGAATCCCGAGCGTGACGTGCACCTTGCCGATGACGTAGCTGATCAGCACCGATGTGGCGATGCACACCGGCAGCAGCAGCCACACATTCCACTGGCTCGCCGCCCAGCCCGCAAACGCGGACAGCGCCATCTTTCCGCCGACCGAGAAATCCATGTTCCCGTGCGCCATCACGAACGTCGTCCCCAGCGCGCCGATCAGCACCACGACCGTCTGTTTCCACACGACGATCAGGTTGGAAAAACTGATAAAGCGTCCGGACGTCGTCAGCGAAAACACCGTGAACAGCAGCACCAGCCCGGCGTAGGGCAGGACCTGCTTCATCTGTATTTTCCTGAGAACTCCGGTCACTGTTTCTTTCGTCAGAACTGATTTCATTCTCCGCCTCCGCAGACGACTTGTTTTTGGTCCGGATCGTTCATGCTTACAGCATTTTCTGAATAATCCTATTCTCGCTCAAATCCCTGCCGCGATGGAATTCACCGTTGATTTTTCCGTTCTTCATAATCAGCAGCCGGTCCGACATGCCGATCAGTTCCGGCAGTTCCTCCGAGATCAGGATGACCGATTTCCCCTGATCCTTGAACTTTTCGATCAGTTCATAGATCGTCGCTTTCACGCCGATATCGATGCCGCGCGTCGGGCAATCCATGACCAGAATCTCCGAGTCGTTCGCGTTCCATTTCGGGTTGGCGACCTTCTGTTTGTTGCCGCCGCTTAAATCTCTGCAGAGCTGCTCTACGGACTGCATCTTCACCGAGAGCGTCTCGACCTGTTGTTGCGCCAGCGCGCGCTCGCTGCGTTTGTTCAGGAACCCGCGCCTCGAGATCTGCGGGTAGGACGCGATCGAGATGTTCTCCTTGATGCTTGCGTCCAGAAAGATCGATTCGGTATCCCTGTTTTTGGGAATATAGCCGACACTGACCGCGAGTGCGTCGGTGGTGCTTTTAATGGAAACCTTTCCCTTTTCGATCTGAATCGCGCCGATATCAACCGGCAGCGCGCCGAAGATGGCTTTGCCCAACACATGCATTCCGCAGTCGGTCAGCCCGCCGATGCCGAGAATCTCGCCTTTGTGCAGCTGGAAGCTGACGTCCCGGAGCATCTTCCCCACCGTCACATGCTGCACATCCAGCACCACTTCGCCGCTGATCTCCTTGCCGTAATCCTCGCGGTAGTAGTGCCCCGCGAGATCCCGGCCGATCATCTTCTGGCGGATGTCGTCCTCGGTGACCGACGCTTTGTCGACGGTGTCGATCAGGCAGCCGTCCCGCAGCACCGTGATGATGTCGCAGACCTCCATCAGCTCGGCCATGTCGTGCGTGATGAAGATGACGCTCGCGCCGTCCTTTTTCAGCTGTTTGAGCAGCGCGTACATCAGGTCGCGGCCTTTCTGCGTGATGGCGGTCGTCGTCTCGTCGACAATCAGCAGTTTCGGCTTGTAGTACAGCGCGCTCGCGATCTCGATCAGCTTGCGCTCCTCGAAGTTGTAGCTCTCCACCGGATCCTCGACCCGGAATTCCATGCCGATCTCCGAGAGGATCTCGCGTGCCCGTTTGTTCATCGTTTTGCGGTTCACCAAAATGCCTTTCGAGAAGGAGGTCTCCTTCCCGACAAACATGTTCTCGGCGACCGTCAGCCCGTCGATCGTTCCGCTCTCCTGCTGCAGCATACAGATGCCGGCATTCTTCGCCTCGATCGTCGACTGCGGATTGTAGGGCTCGCCGAACAACATCATCTCCCCGGCGTCGCCTCTCAGCGCGCCCGCGATAATGTTGCACAGCGTCGATTTCCCCGAGCCGTTCTCACCGATCAATCCGTGGATCTCCCCGGCGGCGACCGATAAGGACACGCCGCTGAGCGCCTTCGTCGGCCCAAAGGACTTTACGATGTCGGAACACTGAAAAATAGTTTCCTGATTCAATTTTCCCTCCGACTCCTGCAAAAATCATCTTGTGATGTCAATATTTTTTTGGCCGTTTATCCAGACATTAATATTTTGTATTTACCGCGTACGCTTCGTGTTCGCCGTCAATATCCACAAAAACCCGATTCGTTCCGTAATTTTATTGTATAGCTTTCAACATTGCTTTTCGTTGCCATTTTCACCCCGGCATTGCATTTTGTGACTTTTACCGCCTGCGCGCTCCGGTTTCTGCGATTATGCAAAACCTGCACGTCGTTTTGGTGACGTGCAGGTTTATAATTTCGGACAGTATTGAAACTTTCGAAGGCGCTCAGCTGTTGACAGAGGCGTAGAAATCCTTCGGCGAATTGCCGTAAATGTTCTTAAACAGGCGGTAAAAGGTGGAATAATCGTTGTACCCGCACTTCGTGTAGACCTGTTGCGGCGGAATCCCCTCATACATCAGCTGCTTGGCCAGAATCAGCCGCTGCTGGGTGATGTAGGAGTGAATCGACGTGTTGAAGTACTTCTGGAACTTGCGGTGCAGGTGATACTTGTTCATAAAAAAGTGATCGGCGATGTAATCGAGGTTCAGCGGGTTCGTGAGGTTTTCGCTCAGAAACTCCATGACTTTCAGCAAAAACGGATCCTCTTTGACGTCCTCGACGACCGGCGGCGAGATGCGGTTGATCTCGATCAACAGGCTCGTGAGGTTGATCTGGGCGGCGAACGAGGAGAGGTCGTCGGTGCCGACAGCGTACTCGTAATACGTCGCCAGCGCCTTCTCGAACAGCCGGTTGCTCACCGGTTGCGGGAGGCGCAGCAGGTTCGATTTGTGGTTGTTGCCGCTGCCCATCATGTTGAAGCACCGTGCCAGAACCCCGTTGTCGAAGGATTCCAAAAACTTGCGCGATATCCAGATAACCAGCCGAATATACGCCACGTCGCCGCTGCCGAAAACGGGCTGATGCAGCTCGGTGGGCGAGATCAGCAGGACATCCCCGGGAATCAGCGCGTAGGTCTTGCTCTCGACCGAGTACTTCAAGTCCCCCTGAAAAAAAAAGTAGAGCTCGTAGTGGTCGTGGTGGTGCAGCGAGACCGGGTGGTTGACCTGCGAGGAGATGTGGTACACCTCGAAGTCCGGCCGCACCATCGTGCTCTTGTCATCAATCGCCATCTGCGAAAGTGAGTAGTACTCCACCGAAAACGCCTCCTGTTTCAAAAAAAGCGCGGTGACTGCGCCACCTGACGCCCGCCGACACTTTGTTGTATTCTCTACTATACATTGCAGATATTGCTTCGGTCAAGTTGTGGTCCCTCGAATCGCCCCCGCCGCCAGCGAAGCCGCCCGAACACAACGAAAGGTTAAAAACCGGCGCTCTCGACGGTATAATGAAACCGTCATCCGTCTGCGTGCAGCTCTTCAATCCCGTCGTGATCCTGTTTTACGCCGCCAACACGTTCAGCATCTTCTTCGTCTGCAATACCCTGCGTCCCTCCGTTTACCACACCAAAAAAGAGCCTCGCGGCTCTTTTTTTACTATATCATTTCTCCGTTCTCTGGTCCATGTGCCGCGCCTCGAGCGCCGCGACGTTTTTGTTCGCGTCGGTGATGACGGCGGCGGGGAAGCCGTAGTGCTCGAGCAGCTTGATCGCGTTGCGGGTGCGGCTGGGACCCGGCCGCAGCAGGTAGTCGAAGGCCACGCCGCTGTCCGTGATCTGCTCGCTGAAATGGACGTTATCGTAGCGGTCCGCCATCATCGCCGTCAGCTCGATGTCGTGCGTCGCGGCGGCGCAGAAGCAGCGCTTTTCGGCGAGATACCCCAGCACCGCCGCGCTGGCCGAGATGCGCTCGACCGTGTTCGTGCCCTTCAGAATCTCGTCGATGAAGATGTAGCATTCCTGCCCCGCGTCGACGAGCCGGAGAATCCGCCGCATCGATTTGATCTCCGCGATGTAATAGCTCTCGCCGTCGACCGTGCTGTCCGTCACCGCCATCGAGGAGATCACGGGCAGCCGTTTGACGCAAAAATGCGCGGCGCAGCAGGTGTTGAGCTTCTCCGCCAGAAGGATGTTCACGGCGATGGCCTTAATAAATGTTGATTTGCCCGACGCGTTGGAGCCGGTCAGCAGCATGTTCTTTTCGGTCGCCACATCGTAGGGCACCGCCGCGTCGATCAGCGGATGATACAGCCCCGCGGCCGTCACCTGCAGCGTCTCGGAAAATTCGGGAACCGCATAGACCGGCAGGCTGCTGCGGAACGACAATGTGCTTGCGGCGGCGTCCAGCTCGCCGACCAGCTCGATAAGGCGAAGCATCCCGTCCGTCTTTTTGCCGATGAGCCGAATCGTCCGGCAGTACTGCACGGCCGGAATCAGCGTGAGCATGCCGATCAGATCCGCGAGCATCATGGCGTCTGAGTTGGAGGAAAACAGCATGCCCGATGCGCGCTCCACCGATTGGAACGGTTCGAGCGCCGCCCCAAACTCCGCCGCGCTGTCGGGACAGCGGTCGTCCAGCAGTTTGCGCAGCTTTTTGGCGTACCGCAGCAGCCGCAGGAAATACGCGACCGTGTTCAGCGGGCTGTCGGTCCGGCGCTTGGTCTGCAGAAACGTGACGATGTTCAGCATCAGGCACGCCGCGAGGCACAGCGCCGCCACCGGCACCGAGAGAAAAAAGACGGGGATTGTCAGGAGCGGAAGCGCCGCCTGAACGGGGTACCGCCAGGCGTGCGGCAGCTGAAAGACCTCGGGCTCGAAGACCAGCGTCTCGACGCCGTGCCCCTGATTTTTGCCGAGCGCCGAAAGCTGCATCTGTACCGCGACCCGCAGATCGGCGTCCTCGAGCGCCGCCATGTGCCGGACAAGCCGTTCCGCCGCCGTCCCGTCCGCATCGGCGCGGCGCAGCAGCAGGTAGAGCCAGTTCTGCCCGATCGAGCTCTGGCAGCGGTCGACCCGCTCGAAGACCTCGTCCATCTCGAGATCGCTCCACGTCAGATCATCGACGTGCAGCGGCGACGGGTACCGCTCGGCGTACCGCTCCCACAGCGCGGGTATCGTCAGGTCGCGCAGACGGTTGTTCGAAACCGCGCCGAACCCCGCAATGATCGCCCGCTTCCGCTTGATGCGGTTTCGGACGGCCGGCACCACGAACAGCGCCGCGGCAAAGACCGCGCCGGAGAGGATCAGAAGGATCAGCTCTATGTTCATATTTTTTCCTTTGGTCGGTTCATACAAGGGTAAAACGATGTGATTCAATTTTACCGGGAATCTGCCCGGACGTCAAACGGGGGGGACAAAATAGAACATGTCCTCGGCAATTGCCGGGGACACGTCTTATACAAGCGGTATTGTTAGTCTGCATTTTGAGATTATCCCTTTATTTGTGGAGAACCGAGTTGTTATTCTATCGGCCTATAGGATACAATTATTTTAGAACACGGGGTATACACAATCTCATATTCCTGCCCAATTTCAAGGTAATCTGGGTTAGAAAATGATCTGTATAACTCATCATTATCTAAGTGAACAGGATAAACGACGTCGGGAGAATCTATTTTGACAACGATACCTGTTGTAGTCTTTGTATTACCTGTAATAAAGTCTACAAACATTGGTCCGTATGCAATTGAAAATGCAGCAGTAATAATTCCGAAAAATATTATTGTTACAACTCGACCACGTTTGTTAAATAAACTGTTAGGATCATCTCGCACTTTTTTGGGAACCATACTTGATGTCATCTTCCCTTTGTAGGTCAACCATGAAACTATAAAAACAGCAAGATATAATATCGTACAAAAAACTACAGGTCTTAGCAACATTATTCGTGCCACAACTATTCTCCTTTCGACCTCACACTGTCACACAGTACTAGATCACTATAGTTTGGTTTGATACTCTGCGATCAATTAATTAATCATTGGTATTAAACCGCCCCGCCGCTTTGTCGGCTCCTTGCTTTTCGCGCAAAACCCTTTTTGCGCGATGGGTGCTTCGCATAAGTGGTGATAGTATATTATAACACAAATAGAAAAACGCCCGCGCTATTGCAATTGCGCGGGCAGTTTGTCACTTGCGAATTAGTTAGAAAGCGACAACGCTCTATCGCCGAATTCTTCTATCTCAATCCGGAGCCATTTCATAAATAGCTCGATGTCTAAAACTGAATATAAAGACTGCAAATAATCGTCTATGCCGTGGAACGGAAATTGATGGAAAAAATGACACTGACATAACAGCCATGCCGTAATACGATTGCGGCATGTAATTGCCGAAAAGTGCGGATCATTTTCTATGTTATCAATAACATTTTCAAAGAATTCAAGATTTGCAATTTCGAAACAGCTTAATAATTGAGATTGTTCATTGTCTCCCCATTGGCGTTTAAGCGGTCTGTCAAGATTATAACGGTGCACCTGAGACAATTTAAATGAGTTATTATCTTCAATCTTTTGTATCTCATGATGCAATTTTTCTTGAAATATTTTCTCCGGGAATCTTGGATATGCCTGCGGATATTTTTGTTTAAGATAACGAATATATAAAACTGAGTTATCTATTTCGAAACTTGAATTTCTCTTTTTCTTAATCTGAAGTACTGCATCAATTCAATTTCTGAGCGAAACAACTGATTCAAGATCTGATAAACTATTACTATACAAAACAAAGTCCAGCAATTCAATGTTATCAGCATCCTGCCACGCAATAATTTTTTCTAATAATTCTTCGATCTGAATCATTCACTGTCTCCTTAACAATTTAAAATTATGCGAAAGTATTGGCAACAAAACCTATCAGTGGAAGAATTAGAAAATTCCCGCCCGCTCACACCCGCCAGATTCTGCTGTACTTTGTCACGATGGATTTTGCGGCGGCGAGAACCTTGTCCCGCAGCTCGGGCGGCTCGATCACCTCGACGTGTTCGCCGTACTGCATCGCCCAGTAGAACATCGCGAGCTCGTTCACCTGCACCGTCGCAGTGACCTCGGTTTCCGTGACGTCGGTGAACGCCACATCGCCGCCGAACCAGTCCAGAATGTCGCCGACAATGTACCTCTTTGCGCGGAACACCACTTTGATGCTGTCGCCGCCGAACATGTAGATGTTCTCGGCCATGTGCTTCGGCAGATCCAACCCGTGCTCAAGCCCCTTGATGCTCCGCATCGGCGCTGCGGGCTCGTCCAGAATCCGAATGCCGGAGATGCGATCGACGCGGTAGTTGGACAGGTCGTCGAAATGCTTCCGGTTACAGATCAGGTAGTACCAACCGTTGGTCGCCGCCATCTGGTAGGGGCTGACGATGTGGTCGGCGGCGTCCCCGCTCTTGTCTTTTCGGGGGTGCTGCTTTTTGTCGACATCGTACTCGTTGTACCGAAACGCAACCATCTTCCCCGCCTCGATCGCTTCGTCCAGAATGTCGATGGTGTAAAAGAGCTCCTTGTTTTGCAGCCGGTCCTCGGGCAGGCTGCGGATGTGCCGCACCTTCGAACTGAAATAGGTGTTGGACAGACCCTTTAGCTTCTCGGTCAGATCCTTGCACCGGTTGTACGGAATCGTCTTGGAGAAAAGCAGGCTGTCGATCAGCAGCCGCAGCTCGGGGTCGGTGAACTCGCGGTTCAGGTACCAGTCCGAGCAGAGGCTCTCCTCCTCGCCGCTCTTGCTCGTGCGCACCGTCTCGGTGTACTCGATGTCGTAGCCGAAATCGAGCAGGTTCATCAAGTTGCGCTTGATCGCTTTCCGGTCGACGACCTGCTCGTACTCGCGTTCTAAAATATCGCCGATCTCTTTTGCGGAGAGCCGGTGATTCTCGTCGGTGTATTTTTTCAAAATATCGAGGATGTTCAGGATCAGCATCTTCTTCGGGGGAACCGTGTACATGGCGTATCACCTCCGCCCTCATTATGCACGGTCGCGCAAAAATTATCAAGCGGTCGTGCGACAAAAACAGTTCACAAAGTAGTCTGCTTCACAGAGGCGTTTTTCGCGGTTTTCGTCGATTCGCCATCGTCGCTAATTCCTGTCGCGCATTTTTCAGCCGACGCCACGTTTCGGAAAAGCGGTCGCGGCGGCCAAAGTTTCCGACAGTCGCCGATTAGTTTTGTTCAACATTGTCGCGCCGCGGCGGCGGAACCAAAAGCGCGGAAATACTGGAGCTTTGACACAGCTTCTGGCAGGAGCCGCAACAGCAAAACATAGATATAGTGCCGCATCCGAGGATTGAGACGGTGTCGCAAAGGCCGGATAATGCGCACTTTTAGCGGCACTGTGCAAAACCGAACAGCGTCCGCAGCGCGGCGTTTTCGGCAGCGCCGATCGGGGGCGGCGGTCTGGCGGCCAGCGCACCTGATTTTTCGTGTACGTTTATTGTCCCACGTATGGAGCGTGATTTTTCCGCTTTTCGCGGTGCGCGCCGCTGGCGGCGCGAAGTCCTCCGCGCGCAATGTTTTTTTGCCAGCATCGTCGATCTTCCCGGGTGGCCGAGGTGATACAGCGGTTCTTGACATTATTACTACTTAGTAATATAATTCAGTTATGGAACAGAAACAGCTTTTTGAAAAAGAGCATATCCCGGATCTCAAGTTGTTTGTCGCGCTGAGCCGCGCCACGAATCGGTTGAACCGGCGCGCCGCGACAATCTTCAGAAAGCACGGGCTCAGCCCGATGCAGTTTGCCGTGATGGAGGCGTTGTACCACAAGGGCGATCTGACCATCGGTGAGATCATCGAAAAGATTCTCTCGACCGGCGGCAACATGACCGTTGTGGTGAACAACCTTGTCCGGGACGGGTATGTGGAGAAAAAGAGCAAGGCGGGCGATCAGCGCGCTTCCCTCGTCTCCCTGACGACGGCGGGCATCCAAAAAATGCAGGCCGTGTTCCCGGTTTATGTGGCGGATCTGCGGCAGGCGCTGCTCGAGGTGCCGAATGCGGAAAAACAGATTGTGACGCGCTGTTTAAAAGAATGGGGGCTGTGATGTGCGCAGCCCTTCCATTTTAAGAATTTATTACTAACTAGTACGAAAGGAGATTGTCATGAAAGAAAGAACTATTTCACGCATCGTGCGGGGCCGACTCACGACGGACGGCGCGGGGGTCAAATTGATCCGCGTCCTCGGTCGCGGCGATGTACAGGATATCGATCCGTTCTTAATGATGGACGCGTTCGACGCGACCGACCCCGCCGACTACATCAAAGGCTTTCCCATGCATCCGCACCGGGGGATTGAAACGATCACCTATCTGATCGAGGGCGTGTTTACGCATCGGGACAGTCTGGGCAACGCGGGGCAGCTCAAGGGCGGCGAGGCGCAGTGGATGACATCGGGCAGCGGCATTCTGCACGAGGAGATGCCGGCGGTGAGCAACCGCCTCTACGGTCTGCAGTTCTGGCTCAATCTGCCGCGCGCGCACAAGATGACCGAGCCCGCCTACTTCGACATCACGGCGGACAAGATCGCCGGGGTCGACATTCCGGGCGGGCGGGTGCGCGTGGTGTCCGGATCGTACGGCGGCGTCTCGGGCGTCGACCCGAAGTACGTAAAAGCGCTCATGCTGGATGTCACGCTGGATTCCGGCGCTTCCGCGGTCTTCGAGATCCCCGCGGACAAAAACGGTTTCGTGTACGCGCTGGAGGGCGCGGGGGTCTTTGGTGGAACCGAGATTCCGGGCAAGAGCGCCGGTATTCTGGGCGCGGGCGATGCGCTTTCCGTCGAGGCTGGAGAAAGCGGTGTGCGGTTTATGCTGCTCGCCGCCGACCCGCTCCATCAGCCGATCGCCTGGGCGGGTCCGATCGTGATGAACACACAGGCGGAACTGCAACAGGCATTTTTCGAATTGGACAACGGCACGTTTGTCCGGTAGGGCGGAAACACGATGACAATTTCATTTTTTGAGACGATCTAAAAACGGCGCAGCTACTGTGACATCGGCAAGGGTATTCAAGCGACGCCCAAGGAGATCCGGACGATAGCGACAGCGAACCGTCGCGAGGAGCGGCCGCAGCCGGTCACCGTGTTTTAGGGATTCTCCGGCGATACCGGAACCACCCGTTATTCATCGAGCGTCCGATAATACTTCGCAAACAACAAGCCACCGGAACAATGCGTTCCGGTGGCTTTTCTCTATTCTGCCGCGCTTTGGGCTGTCGAAGCGGTTTCGTGATCGACCGCCGCGCCTGCAAGCCTTGCGGTTCGCTGTCCGGTGTACAGACCGGCGGGGCCGGGGCGCTGGATCAGCCGCGCGCCCGTCTTCGTGAAGCGGATGGACAACTTGTCGCGGTGCGGTGATTCGCGGTACCGCCACTGAATCTCCAGCCGCTGCGGGGACTTCCAGTGGTAGTACGCGGCGACTTTGCGCGGTTCGTCGGCGAATGCGCAGGGCGGAATAACCGAGAACACGCCGTACGGCAGCGTCGAGTCGCCGTCGAGCCAGTGTTCCCGTCCCGCCGCAAGGCCGCAACTCTTCTCCGCGCCCGCAAGCGTCAGCGCGAGCGCGCCACCGGTAAACGCGAGCCGCATCTCGGTAAAGCCCTGCGCGTTGGCAACAAGCTTGTAGCGAAGTTCCGCAGTAGCGCCCGGCGCTGCGTCAACGGTATCGAATCCCGGCAGCAAGATGTCCCAAATTTGGTCCATCGTGGGCTGCATGTGGAGCGTCTCGCTCATGATCGCGACGACGGCGTCCTGTTTCGGCAACACGACACAGTACTGGCCCGCGGCGCCATCCGCGCGAAACGCGTCGTGCTGGCAGCGCCAGAAATGGAACCCGTATCCCTGCAACCAGTCCGCCGACTTGTTGCCGCTCTTCGCGTTGTCAACCTGATAGCCCGTGGCCTGCGCGACCCAATCTTCCGAAAGAATGCGCGCGCCGTTCCACAGCCCCTTGTTCAGGTACAGCTGTCCCAGTTTGGCGAGGTCCTCCAGCCGCACCATGATGCCCCAGCCGCCGGAATTGATGCCGCCGGGGCTCTCGTCCCAGAACACGTCGTCAAAGCCGAGCGGCGCGAAGAAGCGCGGCGCGAGATAATCGAGCACGGTCTCCCCCGTCACGGTCTGCACGATCGCCGACAGCATAAAGCTCGCGCCGGAGTTGTACAAAAAATGGGATCCCGGATCGTATTGCAGCGGCTGGTTCAAAAACGCGCGAACCCAGTCGCCGTCGGCGGCGGAAAGCAGCGCGGTCGTCGTGTCCTTGCCGTGGCCGCTCGTCATCGTCAGCAGGTCGCGCACCCTGAGGGCGGCCAGTTTTTCCGAAACCGCCACGGGCGCTTTGTCCGGAAAAAACGACACGGCCTTGTCGTCGAGGGACAGCAGACCGCCGTCCACCGCCAACCCGACCGCCGTGGCGACGAAGCTCTTGCTGATCGAGTAGACCCACACCTTGTCCTCCGGTCGGTAAGGAACCCGAAAATCGGCCGCGACGACCTTCCCGTGGCGCAGCACGACCAGCCCGCGGCAGCGGCATTTGCTGCGCTCCAGCGCGAGCGCGAGATCCGCCGCCGCCCTTGCCGAGACGGGGTCCGCATCGGCGCGCGGCAGCGGGACAAAACCCTTGGATTTATACTGCATCGGTGTACCTCCTCAGAGATGTTCCTTGGATAACGCGGCGCACTCCCGCCGCGCGCGCCGGATTTCCGGTATCTGCTGCGGGCCGAACTGGAACGCGTGGAAC
>JAVBVJ010000040.1:0-14870 GCA_031554355.1 Oscillospiraceae bacterium | reverse complement strand
GAACTTTTCGAGCGCCGGAATGCGGACGGGCAGGACGCGCACAAACCACCGCAGGAACCGGAAGATGACGCGGTCGATGCGGCTGGTGGTGGCGACCGGCGTACCGAACCGCAGCTCGAACACCGCGGCGTTGACGGACGCGCCGACGAGAATGATGTCCGCGGTCAGCATCGGCTTATCCTTCCTCATTGAACAGCGGCGAGATCAGCGGATCCGTGTCGATGACGGTGTTGCAGAGCAGCGATGCCGTCGTCGCGCTGTCGGGGAGATAGGCCGTGAAAAAATCGACTCCGAAGTCGCCGCCGACCGCGTAGAAAAAGGTTCGGCCGTCCTTGTCGAAGCGATAGACGCCGAGACCATAGCTCCGGTTTTCGCTGCGCTGCACCTGCGGCTTCAGAAAATCCGCAAGCATCGGCCCGGACAGCAGTTCCCCGGCAAAAACCGCGCGCCAGAGACGGTCCAGATCCGCGGCGCAGGTGTAGAGGCCGCCGTCCGACCCGCCGAGGACCGGCAGGCTGAAGATGTTGGTGCGCATTGGACTATCCGCCGCGTCACCGAGATACCCCTGCGCCGTGTTGGCGGGCAGCAGGTCGGCGCGGTAAAATCCGGTGTGCCGCAAATCGAGCCGGTCGATGATCTCGCGGGTCACAAAGGTCTGGTACTGCAGACCGCTGACAGCTTCGACAACCAGCCCCAGCAGCACGAAGCCGGCGTTCGAGTAGCCGAAGCGGGCGCCGGGCTCGAATTTCGGCGGCAGCGGGGTGATCATCTGCAGATAGTATTCCAGCCGCTCCCAGCGGTAGACGGGATAGCGGTCGCTTAATGCCTGTTCCTGCGCCTCGCTGTCGGGGCCCTCCTCGTCGATGTAGTCACCGACGCCGCTTGTGTGGGTGAGCAGATGCCGCACGGTGACCCGCCGGTCGATCTGACCCAGATCCCTGCCCAGCACATCCCACAGGCGGTCGTCGAGCGACAGCTTACCGCCGTCGATCAATTTGCAGGCCGCAAGGCCGGTGAACAGCTTTGTACCGGAGGCGATGCCAAAAGCGGTGTCCGGGTTGTTAGGCAGCGCCTCGCCGCGGTTCCGGAATCCGTCGCACCGCTCAAACACCACGCCGTCCTCGCTGCGCACCGAATAGACGCCGCTGAAGAGGGCGGCGTTTTCCCATCGGTTCCAGATCTTTTCAAAATCCATGTCGGGTTCCCTTCGGATCGTTCATTTATCTTTTCTGTCAGCGCGGCGCTTCCGCGCCGTCGCCCCTAAGAAAGCCGGGGACGTCGCGGAGGTCGTCCAGCACCGGGACGCCGCAACACTCAAGCGTCGCGCGGCTGTGGTGGCCGCGCGCGACGAGCACACAGTCGATGCCGAGCGCAGCCGCGACCTCGAAGTCGTGGACGGTGTCGCCGATTAAGACGGCGCACGGCGGCTTACAGCGCGCGATGAACTGTTTCGCGACGTCGATCTTCCCGGCACCGTAGATGTCGGAGATCCCGATCAATTCGTCAAAATAGGGCAGAATCCCGTAGGAGGCGACCTGTTCTTTCAGCAGCTCCAGCTTGGTCGCCGACAGAATCACCTGCTTTACGCCGAGATCCCGCACCGCCTGCAGCACCGCCTCGGCCCCGTCCTGCAAGCCGAACGGCATGTTGAAATACAGGTCGGTGAACTCGACGGCCAGATCCTCGAACGACTCCTGTCCGAAATCAAAGCCCGCCTTGCGGTAGTAATCCCGAATCGGGAAGCAAAAGACGCGATGGTAGGCCTCGACGGATCCCAGCTGCGCGATGTTCCGCCGGCCCAGCATTGAGTCGATGCATTCGAGGCAACCCGCCAGATCGTCGATCAGTGTTCCGTTCCAATCCCAGAGGACATGCGTATACTTCATTTCTCGTTTTCCTAAAATAATATTTGTAAATCGATTTATAATTATTGACAAACAATAATATGTGTGATATTCTTCAGGTACAATCCTGAAAGGAGAGTTTCATGGATCCGAATCAACCGAACGCTCCCATTACCCCTGCGCCCGCGCCGGTAAACACGCAAACGGCCCCGCCGCAACCCGCACCGCCGGTCACACAGACCGCGCCACCGCCCGCTCCGCAGCAAATTCCGATGCCGCCGTACGCCGAGATCGTCTCGGAGCAGGAGCGGGCCCGCAATGCGCTCCGCGTCAAGATAGCGACACCGCGCGGCATGACGATCACGATGACGATTCTCATCTTCTTTTTCTGCGGCTACCAGCTCAGTCTTTCCGCCAACGGCCTGGGGCTCGGGCTGACGATCACAATTTTCGCATACTGTGTCATCAGCTATCTGCTATTCTACCAAAAAGCGGCGCAAAAGAACAGCCGCGCGCTGATTCTTTATGTGCCGATGGTGCTGATCGCCGTCGGGTTCTGTCTGCACAGAAATCCCTTGAGTCAGACCGCTATGGTGTTGACGCTGATGACGCTGGTCATTCTTCAGTGCATTCTGTTCTGTAACCCGAATCACCGCGCGGCGTTCTCGTACGACATGGTGCGCACGATCTTCCGCAACACGATCGGGCAGCCCATCTGTTTCCTGTTTTCGCCGTTTACGACGCTCAAGTTCGTGGGCAGGGGCGACAAAACGCGCGGACGCCGCGTACTGGTGGTACTTGTCGCGCTGCTGCTCGCGGTTCCGGCCGTCGCGCTGCTGCTGTGGTGGTTTCGCTCCGCAGACCGGATGTTCTCGGATGAATACAAACTGTTCTTTGAAAACATCGATAAATTTTACAGGTTCGACGGCGTCGACGTGTTTTTAGGGCTGCTGTTTACGCTGTTTATCGGCGTTCCGGTCTCCGCGTTCCTGCTCTACAACGACGCGCGGGGGCCCGAACCCGTCGCCGGCGCCGTGCCGCAGGGCCGCGTCAGCGCGCTGTTCTTCGGTACGTTTTTAAGCATCATCGGCGCCGTGATGGGCATCTTCGTCCTGTTCCAGTTCCAGCATTTCTTCTTCGGCCTCTCGAGCGGCGCGGTCGCCGAGATGGGGTACGCCGAGTATGCCCGCGAGGGGTTCTTCCAGCTGACCAACGCCAGCATCTTTGTCGCGCTTATCATCGCGCTGGTTTTTGCGCTGTGTAAACGCGGCAAAGACGGAAAACTGCCGCTGTTTGTGCGCATCATCGCGGCGTTCCTCTGTTTCTGCAACATCACGATTCTGGTCTCGGCCTACATGCGCATGGTGCTGTACGTCGAGGCGCACGGCTTCTCGATCAAGCGGCTGATGACGCTGTGGCTGATGGTCGTCATCGGGCTGTGCATGCTGGTACTGCTGGCGCGCTGCTTTATCGAAAAGCTCAACGCGCTCAAGTGGATCGCGACCGTCGTCATCGTGGCGGTCTGCGCGCTGGGCCTGTTTAACACCGACGCCTTCGTGGCGCGCACACAGGTCGACCGCGCCGTCGCGGCGGGCACCGCCGAGCACTTTGATGCCGACTACATCACCTATCTCAGTAACGCCGCGATGCCGCAGGCCAAGCGTGCGATGGAGCAGCTCGACCTCAACATCGTGCAGCGAAACGCGCTCAACTATTACTACAGCAGTTATCAGACGAGTCACGAATGGCAAACCAAAGTCGAACGATTCTGCAATTTCACATTCGACCGCTTCAGCTTTGATTGGGAATACGAGACGAATCACTGACGGCTTGCCGGTGCGGCGAAGCGAACAGAGAGCATAGCGGACAATAAAAAAGCTGAGCGATCCGCTCAGCTTTTTTTCTTGTTGTGTTATTTTTCGTCCTTCGGCTTCATCTCGTCCACGTAAATACGATAACTGTTCTTTCCGCTCTTTTTAGCGTGGTACATCGCGATGTCGGCGTATTTGATCAGGACGTTGTAGTCTTTGGTATGGAACGGATACAGCGCGATACCGATGGAAAATCCTATTTGGTACTTCTCAGTCATGCGGTCGAAATACTCGGAGTGGAACCCGTTGATGAGTTGTGCGGCTTTGGCGGCGGCCTCCGTTCCGCCCGAGATGCCCGGCAGAATCTGGATGAACTCGTCGCCGCCGATGCGGGCCGCGACATTCAGACGTCCGGCGGAGGGCCGGAACGCCATGCTGCTGTCCGACGATGTGGTCTCGATGTATTTCGCGATCGCGCGCAGCAGTTCGTCGCCCGCGTCGTGTCCCGCGTTGTCGTTGACTCTTTTGAAGTTGTCGAGATCGATGAAGAACAGCGCGAAGGGATCCTCGGTCAGGGTGACCTCCCGCAGATACTCCATCAGGTACTGCCGGTTGGGCAGGCCGGTGATGTTGTCGTAGTGCGCCATGTGTTCCAGTTCCAGCTGCATCTTGTTCAGCCGGTTCATCAGGTATAGGATGACGAACGCCATGGCGACCAGCGTCACAAAGGTGATGGCCGCCGAGATGATCCGGTTGCGGGTCGCGATCCGCTGGCTCTCGAGATACAGCGTGGGATCCATGTCGGTACAGACGATGCCGACGACAATGCCGTCTTTGATGATCGGGACCGCGCCGGTATTAAAGATGCCGTACTCGTCCTCGACATTGAGCACACCGGCGGAATCGACTCCGTCAAAAGCGGCGCGGTGCACGTCGGAGATGTCATACTCCACAAAAACCGCCTCGTTGGTCTCGTCGGAATCGAAGATGAACAGATATTTGCCGTCGACCTCGCGCAGAACATAGATGAATTCGACATCGACTTCCTTGGCCAGATTCCGGAACTTCTCGCGGATATCCGAGAACAGGAAGTAGTTCTTCTGCACATCCGGCACGCTCTGGAACTTCAGGTAATCGTCGACCGGCAGCATCTCGCGCGCCGCAATCGAGATCGAGATCAACTCGTCCCGTATGCTGGCCTGCAGCTCGGCGTCGCTGTCCGCCGCCGTTTTTGCGTCCACCGCGATCACGATACCCATTAACAAAAGACAAAAAATAATAAAGACGGTGATAACTGTTTTTTTCATTCTCTCTACTCCGCGCATTTCGATAGAGGAACACCTCCGCAAAATGATTACTCACAGTCTATCGTAAAAAGTTACACATTTCAAGAAGATATTTTGTCATATTATGCGTCGGATGAAACGACTTCAGCGCCGCCGCCGTCCGTGACGATATCCGCGCCCTCAAAGGTGCCGCCGCCCGCTTCCGCGCCGGCCGCTGCCGCCGCGCCGTCCGCTGAAACCTCAGCGCCGCCGGCCGAGACATCCACGCCGGCCGAGCCCGTCTCCGCCGCGATAATCTGCGCCGCCATCGAGGCGATCATGGCCTCGTGCGCCGCGTCGAGCTTCTCGATGGTGCTCGCGGCATCGCCGATGGACTGGAGCTTGAACGGATCCTTCGGATCATCGTCATCCTTGTCGCGCAGGTATTTCTCCTCGCGCTTTTTGCGCTTGCGCATCATCTCGCGCAGCTCGGCCTTCAGCTTCTCGGCCCGCTGCTGATCTTTCTTCTCCTTCGCCTCCTGAATGCCCTCGCGTTTCACCTGCTCCTTGCCCAGATCCTTGATCTTGCGGTAGGCGCGGGTCAGCACTTTTTCGAATTTGCGGATCTTGGCCTTGATCTCGTCGGCGGAATCACCGCTGGCCGAGGCCAGCGCCATGCGCAACTTGACCAGCGCCTTGTTGGCGAGCCCGATGGTGTCCATTACCTGAATCTGGGTCTCGGACGCCACCAGTTGCCGGGTCAGCATCTGCGGATTGGTCTCGTAGTCGTCGACAGCGCCGCCGGGCGCGGCGAAGGCGGTCCCTTGCGCTTCGACGGTATTTGTGTTCTCTTTTTCGTTCAGCTTATCCAGCATCTGGCGCAGGCCGTCGGCCGAGATAAACAGAACGTCGCCCGAACGGCTGGCGCCGCGGGCGGCTTTATCGGATGCCGGTTTCTCGGGCTGCTCCACCTTTTCGGGCTGCTGCGCTTTCTCGGTCTTGGGCGCGGCGGTCTTTTCCTCAAGGCTGTGGACGGCCGTGTACCCGGCGATGGGATCGATCTTCATTTCCCTTCCTCCTCGATAGTACTTCAACTATATATCGACTAGTAAATTATTTATATTACTGAGAAATATCGAGGGATTTCGCGGCTCCGGAGGGTGTTTCTTGATAGTCGAACAATAATGTTTGACAGAGGTCTAATATTGTGTTACACTGAACGCAATCCCACCACAGGAGATCAGAGATGAAAGAGATTCTTTTGACGGACAGACGCCACAAATTGCGGTACCTGCGCTTTCTCGCGGTCTTTGCGGGGCTTGCGCTGATACTGTCGCTCGCCAACGTGCTGGTCGTCCGCATCGTCGGGGACATCAGCCAGTCTTCGGCCTCGCTGCAGCTGAGTGACCTGCGCGACAACCTGCTGCGGATGTCGGCACTCTACGCGGTGATCCTCGTGTTCGACGCGCTGCTAAGTTACCTCAAAAAGCGCTACGAAGGGAAGATGAGCTACACTCTCCGCGCCGCGTTCGCGCGCCATTTCGCGCGGATCCCGTTTTTGTCGCTCTCCAAGAAAAAGAGCGGCGAGATGATCTCGCTGTACTCCGCGGACCTGCCCGCCACCGTTCTCGCGATGAACAGCGAGGTCTTCGATCTGCTGCGGGAGCTGATGACGCTGCTCGTCAACGCGGTGTTCATGTTCCTGCTGCAGCCGCTGTTTTCGCTGTTCTTTTTCGTCGCATTCCCGCTGCTGATGCTGCTGCAGGTCGTCATCTCGAAACCCGTCGACCAACTGGCGCGGGACGCCTCCGAGAAGCGCGCGCAGTTCAACCACATCGCGGTCGACAACCTGAACAACACGGCGACCGTCGTGGCGTATGGGCTGGAATCGAAGATGGAGCAGCGCTTTTCCGACAGCTACGACGCCTATCTCGAGGCGACCCGCAAGCGCATCCGCGTCTTCTCGTCGCTGATTATTTTTGGCATTCTCGCGACCTATCTCCCGCTGGTCGGGCTCTTTACCGCGGCCGCCTACTCGACGATCCGCGGCGGCATGACGGTCGGCGGGTTCGTCGCCTACACCATGATCGCGACCGAGGCCAACTCGTGGCTGATGATGCTGGCGCAGCGCATCGGGTACCTGCGCACGCGGCTGGTCAGCTTAAAGCGCCTCAACGAGAACACGGCGGAGCCGGTCGAGACCGACAGCGGCGGGATTGCCGAAACGCCGGACAGCAGCGGGGAGCCCGCGGTCGCATTCCGCGATGTGTGCTTCTCCTACGACGGCGAACACCCGGTGCTGAACGGGTTGAATCTGCGCGTCGCCCGCGGCGAGCGGGTCGGCATCGTCGGGCCCAGCGGCTGCGGCAAAAGCACCGCGATCAAGATGATGCTGAATCTGTACGAGCCCGAGAGCGGTACGGTCGCGCTGTTCGGCCACGAAACGGCAGAGCTGCCGGGCGGCGGGCTGCGCGCGCTGTCGGGGTATGTGCCGCAGGACAGCTTCATCTTCCCGCAGTCCATCGCCGGGAATATCCGCTGCGCCGAGGTTTCGGAGGACGACACGGCGCGGCTGCGCGCCGCCGCGGAACAGGCGGGGATACTGGAATTTATCGAATCGCTGCCGCACGGCTTCGACACGATTCTGGCGCAGGCGGGCGACAACCTGTCGGGCGGTCAGCGGCAGCGCATCGCGCTAGCCCGCGCCTTCTATCGGGGCGCGCCGCTGCTGCTGCTCGACGAGGCGACCTCGGCGCTCGACCCGGTCGTCGAGGCCGCGATACTGGATACCTTCTACCGCTCGGCACAGAACTACACCGCTGTTCTGGTCGCGCACCGCCTGGCGGCCGTCCGAAGCTGCGACCGCATCCTCGTGATGCAGGGCGGAAGCGTCGTGGAGGAGGGCACATTCGAGGCGCTGCTCTCGGCGGGCGGGCTGTTTACCGAACTGTACAACGCGCAGCAAAAGGAGGTCGCCCATGCAAACTAAAACCATCAAAAGAACCGCGGTTCTAAAGGTCTTTTCTTTCCTGAAACCCTACCGCTTCGGCTATATTTTCGGCATGGCGCTGTACGGGTCGCAGCAATTTCTGTTCGCCTACACGATGGCGCTGATGCTGAGCTGGCTGACCGCGGCCATCGCGGGGGGCTCCGCGGAGCGCGTGGTGCGCGCGGCGATCCTCTTTCTGGCCATTATCGTCGTCTATTTCACGGCGCTGGGCGTCGGGGTCTACAGCTTTGTCGTCAGCGAGGAGCGGGCGGTCGGCGACCTGAAACGCCGCGTCTTCCGCAGTTTTGTCCGCGCCAGCATCGAGAAGGGCGCCGACAGCCACTCGGGGGAGGGCATCGCCGCGCTGAACACCGACGCCGACACCGCCTGCCAGATCTACGACAACGCGCTGGCCGGTGTGCTGAACAGCGTCACCGCCGTCGTCCTCTCGGCGGCCGTGATCTTCGGCACCGACTGGCGGCTCGGGCTGGTGTCCGTCGTCGTCGGGCTGGTCGCGTTCTTCGCACAGTACCGCTTCGCGAAACCGCTCGGCGAGATCAACAAGGAGCTACTGACCGCCAACGCGGGCACCGTGCGCACCTTTTCGGATCTCTTTGCGGGCGGCGCGTGCATCCGCGCCTACGGACTGGAGGGGCAGACGTTGGCGCGCTTCGACGCCGACAATTTGAAGATGCTGACCCTGATGCTGAAATCCGCGGCGATTGCGCTGTGGCAGAGCACCTTTAAGACATTGCAGGGCTGGCTGTCGCTCGCCGGGATCTTCGGCGTCGGTGGGTACCTCGTTGCGACGGGCCAGATCACGCTCGCGGCGCTGATGCTGGTGCCGACGCTGGGCGGCACCTTGGCGGGCGGGATCGCGTCGATCGGCTCGGCGTGGGCGGGGCTGCAGGCGCCGATCGAGGCCTGCGTGCGCATCCGTCCGCTGCTCGACGCCGGCGAGGAGGCCGAACCGGTATCGGCTGCGGCGGACGACCGCTGGGACGGCGACGCGACCCTGTGCGTCGAACACCTGAACTTTGCCTACCGCGAGAGTGAGCGCAACGCGCTGGACGACATCTCGCTGACGATTCCCCAAAACAAGACCGTCGCCTTTGTCGGGCTGTCGGGCAGCGGAAAATCGACATTGCTGCGCCTGCTGCTCGGCCTGTACGACCGCGACGACCTGCCCGTCACAATCGGTAACTGCGCGCTGACCAAAGCGGCGGCGGCGCAGTGGCGCGGCCGGTTCGCCTACGTCGACCAGAGCTGCAAACTGTTCGACCTGACCATCGCCGAGAACATCGGTCTGGGGCTTCCGGGCAGCACGCAGGCGGACATTGAGCGCGCCGCCGCCGCAGCGGGGGCCGACGGGTTTATCCGCGCGCTGCCCGAGGGGTACGACACGGCGTGCGGCGAGAGCGGCTCGTTCCTCTCGGGCGGGCAGAAGCAGCGCATCGCCATCGCCCGCGCGCTGGTGCGGAAAGCGCCGGTACTCGTGTTCGACGAGGCGACGTCGGCGCTCGACAACGAGTCGGAGCGCTATGTGATGGAGACGATCCGCAACCTGCGCGGCAGCCACACTGTTTTGATCGCGACCCACAACTTAAAGGAGATCGCGGACGCCGATCTGATCGTCGTCATGGACAACGGCCGCATCGCCGATACCGGCACCCACGACGAATTGCGCGCGTGCTGCGACATCTACCGGAAACTGATAGGAGCGTGAATATGGAACATCGCTACCACGAGGACATCGACCTGCAGCACTGCGGCCTGTTCGCGTTGTACGCCCTGCACATCGGGGAGAGCATCGCGGCGTACTGCGACAAGACCCAGATCTTCACCGCCGGCAGTCCCGAACTTCGGGCGCTGATGACGCTGGTGCTCGAGCAGGAGCGGCAGCTCGCGCCGATCGCCGAAAACCCCGACGACGATTTCCGCTTTCTGTTTGACGCGCGCACGTCGTCGTGCCCCTATTTCGAGGCGATGCTGACGCAGCCGGCCCCCGGAGACGACGAGGCCGCCCAGCGCCGCGCCGTCGCGATGGTGCTGTCCGACATCAACGAGGAGGAGTTCGACTTCACCGACGATAAGAGCTTCTACCAGTGGATTCACGCGCAGCCCGTCGACAACGGCACCAAGTCGGATCTCATTCAGCTGTACGGAAACTACGCGCGTTACCGCGCCGTAACCGACGCGCTGAACCGGCGGACTGCGCCTGTTTTGTCGGCGTTTCTGCCCGACTTTCTGCCCCATATCCGAAACACGCTCGACCATGTCCGCGGTCAGGTGGTGCAGAACGGCTCTCTGCTGATGCCGAAACTGCTCGATGTGCGCGTCGAGCCCGGCGAGGTGTACGACGTCTATATCTCGACGACGCAGCCCAACGCGATGTCGATCTTCAGCTACGATCACGGCGCGACCTGCCTCTTGTACATCGGGGTCGGCGTCTTTGCGCTGATCGAGCATATTGAGCACACCCGAACCTCGGAGGAGGGGCTGATGCGGTTCTTAAAGACGCTCGCCGACCCGACGAAGTTCCAGATCCTCAAGTATCTCAGGGACGAGCGCAAGTACTCGACCCAGATCTCGGAACAGATGGGGCTCTCGGCCGCGACGATCTCCCACCACATGTCCCAGCTCGGCTCGCAGGAGCTGGTGCAGTTCGTCAAGGAGGGCACCCGCATCTACTACCGCCTGAACAGCGATCAAGTCCGTGAAAAGTTGCGCGAACTGTCGGATTTGTTCCTAAATAATTAATCTCACACTTGACGAAACCGCGGGAAAGGTGTAATAATTACTTGATATTATAAATTGTGAACGGATTGTTATGGAAAAGCTGTTTTTTGAGGATGAACTGATCGAGAGCATCCTCAACTACCAAAGAATCGAGAATGAACCGTTTCCGCTGGGTCTGACACGCGATCAGACCTTTGAAGAAGTTCACCGCAGAAGCGACATTGCCCGCGACGTGATGGCCAACAACCAGATGCTGATCGACAACACCATCACGATTGCGCTCGACAACGCTTTATCTATGACCGACGAGACAGCCGACCAGTATTTTGCGCTGGCGCTCCGGCTGTTTTCTTTGCAGACAACCATCGACACCGGCATGGCCTACCAGATCCATATCAGACTGCGCGAGCGGGCGCGCGCAAACGGCGACGTCGACCGCAGCGTCCGCAGCCTGTACTGGCTCGGGCAGATCTGCAATCTATGGACCCGCACCTTGTTTCGGGATCAGGCGCTGATGTATTTCCGCGAGGGCGCGAGCTACCGCAAAAATTACTTTGACATCCAGAATCCCGAAACCCGGCTCTACATCTGCAAATGTCTCGGCAACATCTACGTCGTGCAGTCGTCCGTCCGGTCGAAGGACATGCCCGCCAATCTGTTTTTTGACTCGGTCGACGAAGCTTTCGCGTTTTGGGACGACCCCAAGGTGCGCGCGCTCGACCCCGATTTTCCGTGGAACAGCTTCCACCGGAACGCTAACCAGAACATCGCGGCATGGATCGATGCGCTGCGCGGAACCCGTTACAGGAACGACAGCGAGCTCGCGGAACGCGTCTACGACAGCGTCATGGCGCTGTTCGGCGACGAGGACATGAACACCAACAAAGACAACCACTTTTTCCCGAAAAGCAGGGTTATCTACTGCGTCGCCTCGGCGAAATACTACACCGGACGCATCAAACTGGACGAGTACATCGACATCGTGAAACGGCTGGTCGACGAGGTCAACGTCGAGGACACGAGCAACGACACGATGTTCCGCATTCTGCATCTGTCGGCGGTTCTGCTGTTCCTGATGAACGAGAGCCCGTTCTACACCCAGCGCGAGCTGCATCAGGAATCCAACCGCATCACCCGAAAGATCATGTCCTACTGCAACAGCATCCACGACACCGTGCGCAAGAGCCGGTTACAGGGCTACATTCAGGGCGAGTACATGGCGGCGTTCCTGCCGACCGCCTCGTTCTTCGAGTTCATGAACCTGACGCTGCGCTTCACGGTGTACTGCCACCGCCAGACCTATGTGCACTCGCTGTCGGTCAGCGAGATCACCACGATTCTGGCGAAATACTTTATCAATCATCAGCCCGAGCTGTTTATCGGCATGTTCGGTACCAAAACCAAGACGGCGGTGGTGAAAAACAAGCAGCTGATCCTGTCGAAGATCCGCTTTGCGGGTTTCTGCCACGACGCCGGAAAGACCGACCACCTGACGACGGTTGCCCAGTGTTCACGCCGCATCATCGACATGGAGTACGAGATCATCAAGCAGCATGCCAGCCGCATCGTCAACAGCAACATCGACGAGCAGGACATCAGCTATATCCTCGACGTCATGCAGGGGCACCACAAATGGTACGACGGTTCCTGCGGCTACCCCGAGGAGTTCGACAACCGGACCTCCAACTACAAGTTTGTCATCGATCTCGTGACCTGCGCAGACTCCATCGACGCCGCGACCGACAATGTCGGGCGCTCCTACGCCTCGATCAAATCGCTGGACCAGGTCATCGCCGAAATCAAGGCCATGGCGGGAACCCGCTACTCGCCGATTATCGCCGACGCGCTGTCCGACCCGAAGCTGGTGGCGCAGATCCAGGAGGCGATCTCCGTCAAACGCAAGGAGTTCTACTACATCGCCTGTTATGCCGACGTCGACGGCGACCAGATGCAGGACACACCGAAAATGATCTGACAAAAGGAGGGGAGACCCTCCTTTTTCTGACAGCGTTGAAATCGCGCGGTCGTTGCGATAAAATAAAGCTATCCCATCTGTGAGGTACCGATGCCAAAGTCACCGATAATCTATGAATGGATCTCCGCATTGCTGGCCGTCGCGGCCGGTCTTGTCGCGGTGTTTTCGATTTTGACCGGCGACGGCGGCGCGCTGTTCCTGCTCTTTTTGCTGCTGGCGCTGTTGCCCGGTCTCGTCGCCGCGCGCCTGCTCTGGCCCGGAGCGGGGACGGGGCGCGCGCTGCTCGCCGCGTTCTATCTGGGGCTGGCGGTGCTGTTCGCGCAGTACTTTCTGCTGAACGCTGTCGGCGCGTTGAACGCCCTGCAATGGAGCGTGCCGGTGCTCGCGGTATTGTCGCTCGCCGCGCTGCTGTTTTTTGCGCGCAGGAACGGAACCCCGATCCTGCGGCAGGCGGCCGCGCTGCCGGCGCAGCTTGCGCGGCATCATCTGCTGCTGTGGGTGATCGCCGCCGGGGTGTGGTACTCCTATTACCTCACGAACATCCGATTCTCGACGCCCGACACGGTGTACAGCGCCGACATGCAGTGGCACATGGGCAACATCTACACCCTCGCCGCGCCCGGCTTTCAGGACATCCGCATCTTCGGCATGACGTTTCGCTACCACTACTTCGCCGATCTGCTGTACGCCGCGGGGCGCATCGTGTTCGGGTTCCTGCCGTACAACTGCGTGCTGCGCTTTCCCGCGCTGCTGACCCCGGCGCTGATGGGTCTCTCGGTCTATCTGCTGGCCGGATTGGCGGTGCAAAAACGATGGCTGCGCGCGCTCGTCGCCGCGGTGGTGCTGTATGTATTCCCGCTGTTCGGCCGCTACAACGACTTCGCCTACCAGTGGCTGACCAACGTCAATGCGGTCGGCGTCGCGGTGCCGTGCATGATTCTCGTGCTGCTCGTCGTCCGCGCCTCGAACACGTTGTCCGTCAGGCGGCTGCTGCCGCTGCTGGCGCTCGCGACCGCCGTGCTGGCGGGGCTGAAAGGGCCGTTCGCGGTCTGCGTCGTCGCGGGGGCGGTCGGCGCGCCGCTCTACGCGTTGCTGAAAAAAGACCCGCATCTCCGGCGCTGGCTTGCGGTGTCCGGCGGCATCGCGCTGGGGTTTCTGCCCGTCTGGTTCGCGCTGCTGCGCGGCGGCATGAACAGCGCCTACCTGTTCACCGACCGCCTGCTGATGGCGGTCTCGCACGCCGATGTGCTGTCGCGCCCCATCATCGCATTGGGTGACAACTTTTTGGCGCGGCTCGTGTTTTTGCCGGTTCAGTATCTCTTTGTCACCGGTATCTTCGGGATTCCGTTTCTTTTCGCACTCGTGCGCGCGTTGATCTCGCTGTTCCGCCGCGGGAAAGCGGTTGAGACCGCGGATTTCTTCTATATTTTCGGCGCGTTTCTGTCGTTCGGCGCGTACTACTACTACGACATGATCGGGCGGTCGCAGAACTACTTTCTGCTCGGCGCCTGCGTCCTGATGGTCGTGCCCGCGCTCGGAGAGCTGCGGCGCTGGGGCGCGGCGCTCGCCGCGAAACCCCGTCCGCTCAAGACGGGCGGGGCGGCCGCGGGAATCGCGGTCGCGGTGTTCTGCGCGGTATTCTCGGCGTTCCACCCCATGCTGGAGGACCACATCGGGCTGTACACGAAGAATGAGCTGCGCGCGATTCAGTGGATCATCGACAACGTGCCCGACGACGCGCTGATCGCCGTCAACCGCCACGAGGCGTTCTATCTGGTCAGCGGGTTCACGGGGAAGCGGATCTACCTCGAGGGCACGCGCTACGCCAAGAACAGCGGCGTGACCGAGGCGATGCTGGCCGGGATGATCGCGCAGAACGACAGCCTGTTCGACGCCGCCGTGCCGTCCGCGCAGCGCACCGGGACGATGCAGGCGCTCGGCATCGACTACCTCGTCCAGTGGAAGAACAGCTACACCGACACCGAACTGACCGCGCCGCTCGGCGACGACTTCGAGGTGTGCTTTGTGTCCGATGACGTATTGATATGGCAACGTAGTTACTAGTTGCGAGACATTAGACATTAGTTGCTAGTTGATGGAAGTGCCTTGCTGCGCGCGGCACATTAGAAATAAGGGATGAAGGTCAAGAACCGAACCCTATCCAGTTCGCCGCCGTTACTTCTTTAAACGGGTTTGGGGGCGAAGCCCCCATTTAAATTCGGGCGGGCGGGACAACCAAGGCGGCGC
>JAVBVJ010000068.1:0-29641 GCA_031554355.1 Oscillospiraceae bacterium | reverse complement strand
CACAGCGTTGAACGGGGTGGGGATGCCGGGTTCCCTGCCGCCGGAACAGACCGCGCCGTTGATGACATCGATCTCGGTCGCCTGCCCCTTCTCCAGATCCTGCAACATACTGGCCTTGAGCGCGCGGCCGCCGGGATTCCACAGCCGGTCGTAGAACGGCACTTTGTCGCTGTAGCGCTGGCCGGGTTCGATCAGGGTGTCCTCGTAGTTGCTGCCGTTGACGGTCAGCAGCGACCGCCCGCAGGCGTGCGCCACGCGCGCCGTCTCGTCGCCGATCATCGCGAGGGCGGCCATCGCTCGCGGGTCGTCCAAAACGTCGCCGTAGGTGCAGCCGAGCGCCGCCGACATGCCGCTGGCCGTGGTGTTCATCAATAGTTTCGTCCAGCGCAGATCCATCAGCCGGTCGGTGACAACCGTGCCGCCCGCCAGCTTTAGAACCGACCCCACCGCCGAGAGCCGATCGGTGATGCTGCCGTCGATCTCACCGATCTCAAACAAGGTGCCGAACTTCATGTGCAGCCGGACGTTGGTGCATTTCGAGATGCCGGGCGCAAGCCATGTCGCCCCGAAGATGACGACGCCGCCCATCGTGCGGTGCGCGCCGACATACCGCGCAACGGTCTGTTCCGGGATGCCGTTTTGCAATGTGCACACAAGGCTGTCCCCGTGCAGATGGGGCAGCAGCCATTCCATCGCCTGCGCGGTCTGGGTCTGCTTGCAGAGCAGAAAGACCAGATCGTACTTCCCGGTCATCTGATCCGGCAGCAGCGCTTTGACCGGCACGCGCAGATGGTAGGAGCCTTTCAGGATCGCGCCCTTTTTGTTGAGCGCCTCGACATGCGCCGCGTAGGGGTCGATCAGGTCGACCTGTCCGCCGCGTCGGGTGATGAGCGCGCCCAGCACCGTGCCGATCGAGCCCACGCCCAGAATCGCTGTTCTCATGGAATCATCCCTCTCGAAGAAGCCGGGTGCGCCGTACGATGACGGAGCACCCGGCGGTTTTTAGCGGTACGCGATGCCCAGAATCTCGCGTGTCTCCTGCGGGGTGGCGATCTCGCGCCCCGCAAGTTTCGCGATCGATACGGCGCGCTCGACCAGCTGGACGTTGGTGGCCTTGACGCCCTGCTCGAAGTACAGATTGTCCTCCAGCCCGACGCGGATCCCGTCGCAGCCCAGCGCGAGGCCGGTCAGCATCATCGGGATGTGCGCCCGGCCGATGCCGGTGACGCTCCAGGTGCTGTTCTCCGGCAGGCGGCGGTGGAGGTACTCCAGATTCTCGACGCTGCCGTCCATCGCGCCCAGAACCCCGAGCACAAACTGGAAGTGGCAGGGGGCTTTCAGAACGCCGCGGCGCAGATACTCCACCGCGTTGCCCAGCATGCCGGCGTCGAAGATCTCGATCTCGAGCCGGGTGCCGCTCTCCGCGGCGGCGGCGGGCAGCGCCTCGAGCAGCGTAGTGCTGTTGTAGAAGAGGCCGCTGCAACCCCAGTTGAAGCTGCCGACATCGTAGGAGCACAGCTCGGGTTTTAGCAGTTTGACCTGCGCCATGCGGTTGGAATCCGGTTCGAGCGGGTTGGGGCTGCCCGAGGTGGTCAGGTTGATCAGGAAATCGACGCCCGATTCCGCCCGCGCTTTGCGCATCGCGTTGACGGCGTCCTCGAAATAGCGCGTCTCCATCGTAGGTTTGCCCTCGGCGTCGTGGACGTGCACATGCACCATCGAGGCCCCGGCGCGGGCGCAGGCGACCGCGTCGGCCGCGATCTCGTCGGCGTCGATCGGAATGTGCGGCGAGAGCTTCTTGCTGCCGGCGGTGCCGGTCAGCGCGACGGAAATCATCAGTTTATTCATCGTACAGCCTCCGGTTGGCGTTTATTATTTGTTTTCGGTGTAGTCGTAGAAGCCCTTGCCGGTCTTGCGGCCCAGATTGCCCTCTTTCACCTTCGCCTCGATGATGTCGAAGCCCATCGGCTTTTGCCCGGTCAGCGCGACACCCTGTTTCATGATGTCGTAAGTGAGGTCGATGCCGGTCAGGTCGAGCAGGCGGAACGGTCCCATCGGGTGGCCGAGACCCAGCTCGCAGGCAGCGTCGACGTCCTCGGGGGTGCAGTAGCCGTTCTCAACGAGGAACATCGCTTCCTCGTTGATGCGGCGGATGATGCGGTTGGCCGCAAAGCCGTCGATCTCTTTTTTCATCAAAATCGCCTTTTTGCCGGTCTTCTCCATAAACTGCATCAGCGCGGCGGCGGTCTCGTCGCTGGTGTGCGGGCCCTGAACGACCTCGACAAACTTCATGACCAGCGCCGGGTTGTAGAAGTGGGCGTTCGCGAGGCGGGACGGATCGGTCACGCAGCCGGCGACCAGCGAGGACACCATGTAGCTCGAGTTGGTGGCTAAAATCGTGTCGGGGCGGACGTATTTGTTCAGCTCGGTGAAGAAATCGCGCTTGACCTGCAGCACCTCGACAATGGCCTCGATGACCAGATCGGCGTCTTTTACTGCGATCGCCAGCGAGGGCTCGGTCTTGAGGCGCGCGGCGATCTCCGCGACCTGTTCGGGGGTCATGCGTCCCTTGGCGATGCGGCCGCCGAGATACTCGGTCGCCCATTTCGTCGCGTTTTCCAGCGCGGCGGCGGAGTTGTCGGTCAGGATGACCGGGTAGCCGTAGATGGCGGCGTTCATGGCGATTTGGCGGCCCATCAGGCCCGCGCCGACGACCGTGACGTTTTTGATTTCCATTAGAGTTCCTCTTTTCTTATACACATAATTAATAGGAGATGGTTCCGCCGCCCGCGCAGATCAGGCTGCTGCCGGTGACGTAGCTGGAATCGTCGCACGAAAGAAACAGCACCGCGGACGCCAGCTCTTCCGGCTGTCCGAAGCGCCCCATGGGGATCACGCTGCGCCACAACGCGCGCGTCGGTTCCGGCACGGCCGCCAGCATATCGGTATCGATGGTGCCGGGCAGCACAGCGTTGACCGTGATGTTCTTGCGGCCCAGCTCCTTGGCGGCGGTCGTCGTCAGACCCAGCAGCCCCGCCTTGGACGCCGCGTAGTTGCTCTGGCCGACATTGCCGTACGCCGAGGTCGAGGAGATGTTGACGATCTTGCCGTAGTTCTGTTCGCGCATGCCGTCCACAACCTGCTTGAGGCACAGAAACGCGCCTTTCAGGTTGGCGTTCAGCACGAGATCCCACTGGTCAATGTCCATCTTGTGCAGCATGGCGTCGCGCGTGAGGCCCGCGTTGTTGACGAGAATGTCGATCCGGGAAAACGCGTCGTAGACCTGCCGGAAGGCGTCCGCCACCATCTCGGCGTTGCTGACGTCGCATTTGACCGCGATCGCTTTGCCCTTGTTTTTCGGATCTTCCGCCGTTTTTTGCGCCGAATCGATGTCGTAATCCAGAATCGCGACGCCCGCGGCGCCCTCCTCGATAAAGCGCTCCACAATTTTCTGACCAATGCCCTTGCCGCCGCCGGTAACCACCGCGTAGCGTCCGTCCAGCTTGCCCATAACCAACCTCCGTGATTCTTTACTGTTTTTGTTTATTCTTTATTAAGCGCCGGCCCGAACCAACCGTTTCGGACCGAACGCACAGCGACTTTGCACCGTGTAGGCGACGAAGCAGCCGAGCGCGCCGCCCCAGCAGGCCTTGTAAATGATGTAGACCCAGAGCGGAAGCTGCGTCACGCCGAGCGCCATGAACAGGAACCCCAGCGTCGGCGCCAGCGCGAAGGCGGACATGCCCGACAGCGAGAACGCGAGCAGCAGCGGAACCCGGGGCAGGTCGTTGCGCCACGAGTCCACCTGCACCGCGCCGTAGATGCCCTCGGCCGTGAGGTGTTTGACCTTCAGCGAGCCGGTCAGCGTCGTGATGATGCAGGTGCAGTTGCAGGTGATGAACGTGTCGATGAACACGTTCCAGAAATCGGTGACGACCACCCGGTTTCCCAGCTGGAAGAGCACCGCACAGGCCGCGTTGAACAGAATATTCGTGCACGCGCTGGTGAGGGTCTCCCTGCGCACCGCTTTTATCGCGGATTGGTATACCGTTTGGCTGTCCATGAGATTCTCCTCCCTCCCGCGCGGAACGGCGCGGCGAAACCGTTGTCCCCGAAACACCGCTGCGGCGCGGAAATCCGCGGTTTCAACGCGTTTCGGGCGACGGGATGTCCCGCGTTTCCGAAAAGAAACAGTTCTGCAAAAATTGCATGTAATTTATATTCATGATAAGATATTGATCGTGACTTGTCAACGAAATATTGTACAATAATAATAGCGATATCATATCAATATAGCCGAAAATATACAAATATATGATAGAAAAACGCATTTTTCATCGCCCGCAGTCCGTTCCGAACCACAATCCGCTATAATTTCACAATATTTCGTTTATCGCCGCTGTTTCGATCCGGCGGGTCCCGCCGCGACGATGCGCGTGACCAGCACACCGTCGGCACGCCCGGTGAAATTGATGTTCCGGACGGATGGAACCGGAAACTCGGGCGTCGTCTTTCTCGGAATATTCAAGGAAGTTCTTATTTAATTCTTCACAAAAAGTAACGATCGCATAACACGCAACAACCCGAACCGCGTACACAGCAAAAAACCGCCGCTCACCGAGCGGCGGTTTTGTTGTGCCGAAAAAGGGATCAAGAATCGGTAGCGCTAAAACAGCAGCGCGCCGAAAAACGTGACGGTGTCCGCGCCGTTGATGTACTTCAGGCCGCAGGCAGCCGCGAGTTCCGACACCGCGATGCCGTAGGATTCAAGCGACGGAATCGCGCGGTCGGGGTGGCGGCAGGGCAGCCCGTCGGGTTTGGTGCAGCGCTCACAGACGCGGCAGGAACCCGCGCCCAGCAGCAGACCCGGCAGGTCGCCGAGCGTTCCGGCAAAGGCGAGCGTGACGGCGTTGTGCGCGGTGGCGGCGGCGGCCATGCCCTCGATGTCGAACGAGTCCTCGAGCTGTCCGACGGTCTGAAAGACCAGTACCCGCGTGTACTGCTGCGCGCGCGCCATAAGCGCGTCGATCGCGCCGACGTCGGGCGGGCAGGTCCAGCATTTGCCGTAGTAGCCGCAGCGGTTCTGGGCGCAGGCGTCGCGAAACGCGGCGTCGAACCGCACCGCCGACACGTCGGTGAGCGCGGCGGCGGTCGCGCCGCAGCGCAGCGCGCGGTCGATCAGCGCTTGCTCCGAAACGGCGTCATTGCCCATAATATGATTTTACGGCGGCGAAAAACGCGTCGATGTTGGAGAGCGGGGAGAGCGCCGGAATGTCGCAGCCGGAGGAGGGGATGAAGTTGGGCAATGTGCCGCAAGCCTGCATCAGCGCGATGGTGGCGGCGGCGGTCGATTCGGGCGTGCCGTTGCGGAAGTGTTCGGCCGGGGCGATGTTGCCCGCAAAGAGCTGGGTCGGCGGAATGCGGCGCGCCATCTCGGCCATGTCGATGGCGTTGCCGAAATGCAGGATGTCGGCGCCGGTCTCCAGGATATCGCCGATCTGCTGAATGGTGTAGGGGCCGCAGTTGTGGTAGACGACGCCGAACCGGTCGTCGCGCACCGACTCGAGGATCTCGCGGACGTAGGGCACCGAGAACTCGGCGTTCATGCCGGGCGAGAGCAGACCGGCGGCGGGTTCCGCCAACACCAGCCCGTCGGCGCCCGCGTCCTTCATGGCGCGGATATATTCTTTTAAGAAAGCGGTGACTTTGGACAGCACGAGGTGCACCATGTCGGGGTCCTCGACGCACAGACACATGATCTCGGTCATGTCCATGAGGCGGCCCGCCAGCGAGAAGGGCCCGATCATGCCGGCCAGCACGGGGCGGTTCGTGATCGCGGCGGCGCACCCGCGCACGACCTCGACGGCGAGCCCGGTTCTGCCCGCGCCGACCGCGGGTACCGCGAGCGCCGCGGCGTCCTCGGGAGTCTCGACGATGCGCCCGACCACGGTGGGCACCTCGTCCGCGCTGTAGCGCACCGTGCTGCCGAACGCCTCGGCCTCGAGCGACAGATCCATCAGCGTCAGCGCCGCGGCCATCTCGTAGCGTCCCGCCATCGCGCAGATGCACCGGATCTGAAGCTCGGCGCTCTTGACCAGTTCCTCGACCGTCACACCGATAAGCTGCACGCCCGGAAACGCGAGCACCGGCATCGGCTGCTTGACGGCGCTGTTCCGGATCCGGTCGATCCAATTTCCCTGTTCCATAAAATACCTCCTTTTACAGGACTCGATTGTACCACGCCCCCGCAAGAAAAGCTTGTGATTTTTCGCTTTGTTGTGTAAAATATTGATGAAATTATGTACTTTTTTAAAGTGGACAGAATATTACCAAAACGGGCAGGATACTACCTTTCACAGTGAACCCGTGGCGGTATAATAACAATGAGGAGCGGGGAGATGGCCGGATTGCGGGAAGCGGATAAAATCACCGGTCGCCTGGCGGAGGAGTGCGCGAAGTCGTTCGCGGAGTCCTCGGGACTGGGTTGCAGCGTCGCCGACGAAAGCGGCGGAAGCGCGGTCGAGTTCGGGTACGGCTGCAGCGCCTGCAAGCTGTGCAGGGCGATGGACATTCCGCCGGACGCCTGCAGCACCACCCACCGCTACGGCATGGCCGAGGCGGAGCGCTTCGGCGGCAAATATATCTATTTCTGCCCGATGGGGCTGACGTTCTTTGTGTCGCCGATTCTGGGCACGGGCGGCGGCTACGCGCGCATCACGGTCGGTCCGCTGCTGATGGTCGAGCCGGAGGACTATGTGGCGGCCGATCTCGAGGGGCGGCTGCATCTGGACGCGCGGCAGATCGCGGCGGCGCAGACACTGCTGCCCGAGATTCCGGCGGTGACGCCCCGGCGCGTGCAGGCGCTCTCGACGCTGCTGTTTCTGGCGGTCGGGTTCCTGAACAACGCGGCGGACGCGGGCAATCAGCTCGAGACGCAGGACACCGACGCGATACAGGGACAGATCAGCGCCTACATTCTGGAGCTCAAACAGGGGGCGGAGGCGCCGCGGTATCCGCTCGACAAAGAGCGCGCGCTGATGGGCTGTATCGCCCGCGCCGAGCGGGCGCGCGCGCAGCAGCTGCTCAACGAGATTCTGGGGCATATCCTCATCAGCTCGGGCATCCACATGGAGCAGATGAAGGTGCGGGTCTACGAGCTGCTTGTACAGATCTCCCGCGCGGCGGTGCTTTCGGGCGTGTCGCAGGAGGACGCGTTCCGCATCAACTGCCAGTTCTTCCGCGAGGCCCAGACCATCAGCGACATGGACCGGCTGTGCTTTCTGATCACGAATGTGCTGGGGCAGCTGACCGATTGCGTGTTCCAGTTCGCCGACGTCAAGCACGTCGACGTCATCTCGAAGGCGGTGCAGTACATCCGCGAGAACTACATGAAGAAGATCACGCTCGCCGACGCGGCGCACGCGGTCTATCTGTCGCCCTCGTATTTCTGTAAGGTGTTCAAGCGCGAGATGGGCTGCAATTTCAGCAGCTTCCTCAACCGCGTGCGGGTTGATAAAAGCAAGAAGCTGCTGCTCGAGGGCGTGCGCGTCACCGACGTCGCGACATTGGTCGGGTTCGAGGACCAGAGCTACTACACCAAGGTATTTAAGAAGTTTACCGGTCAGTCGCCGATTCGTTTCCGCGACACCGGAGGCAGAGAAACCATTTAGGAGGATCATATGGAACTGTTACAGGAGATCTCGAAACAACTGCAGATGGGCAAGGCGAAGGTCGTCACCGAGCTGGTGCAGCAGGCCATCGACGAGGGCGTCCCGGTCGGGGAAATTCTCAACGACGGGCTGCTCAGCGGCATGGGGATTATCGGCGAGAAGTTCAAGAACAACGAGGTGTTCGTGCCGGAGGTGCTCGTCGCCGCGCGCGCCATGAACGCGGGAACGGCGCTGCTGAAACCGCTGCTCGCGGGCTCGGGCGTCAAGGCCACCGGCAAGGTGTGCATCGGTACGGTGCAGGGCGATCTGCACGACATCGGCAAGAACCTCGTCAAGATGATGATGGAGGGCCGCGGGCTGGAGGTCATCGATCTCGGCACCGACGTGCCCGCCGAAAAATTCATCGAAACCGCCGTCAACGAGGAGTGCAGTATCATCTGCTGCTCGGCGCTGCTGACCACGACGATGAGCGTCATGCAGACCGTGGTGCAGGCGATGGAGGCGGCGGGCATCCGCGACAAGGTCAAGATTATGATCGGCGGCGCGCCCATCACCGAGGCGTTCTGCAAATCGATCGGCGCCGACTGCTACACACCCGACGCGTCGACGGCCGCCGAGGTCGCGGTCGGTCTCTGCAAGGCGTGACCATCTACTGGAACGGCGGCCCGCGCACCGTTCCGGACGGGCTGCTGGTCGACGCCGGACTGGATATTCGGCGCAGCTGCGGCGGAAAGGGTCACTGCGGCAAGTGCAAGGTGCGCGTTGCGCCCGCGCCGCCGCCGACCCCGGACGAGCGGCGGCTGCTGACAGAAAAAGAACGAAAAGCAGGTGTTCGTCTCGCCTGCTTTTTGGTGTTGCAGCCCGAAATGCAAATCGAGCCGCTCGACGGCGCCATGCGCGCGGCACAGATCGCGGTCGACACCGCACCCGCGGTCGGCGTGCTGTCGCCGCTCGGCGACGGCGTTTACGGCATCGCGGTCGACATCGGCACGACGACGCTGGTGGTCTACCTCGCCGACCTTCAGCGCGGAGAGGTCGCGGCGACCGTCGCGGCGCTCAATCCGCAGCGGCAGTTCGGCGACGACGTGCTGACCCGGATCCAGTACACGATCGAGCACGCGGCGGGGCGCGAACAGCTGCAAACGGTGTTGCTGCGGACGCTCGGGGAGATGATCGCGTCGCTGCCCGCAAGACCCGACGAGATCGGGGCCGCCGTGCTGGCGGGCAACACCGTGATGACGCATTTTCTGCTGAACGAGGACGCCGCCGGGATCGCGGTCGCGCCATTTCAACCGACGTTCACCGGCCTGCTGCGGACGACGCCCGCCGCCGTTCCGCTGCCGCTGCGCATGGACGCCGAGATCGTCGTCGCGCCGTCGGTTTCGGGGTACGTCGGCGGCGACATCGTCGCGGGCATCCTCGACGCCGGGTTGCTCGACCGCCTGGAGATCGCGCTTTTCATCGACATCGGGACGAACGGCGAGATGGCGCTGGGCAACCGCGAAAAATTGCTGTGCTGCGCCGTCGCCGCGGGCCCCGCCTTCGAGGGCAGCCACATCCGCTGCGGGATGGGCGGCGTCGCGGGCGCGATCGATCGCTTCTCGTTCGCGGACGGTTTCACGACGATCGGCGGCGCGCCGCCGGCAGGTATCTGCGGGTCGGGGCTGCTCGACATCATTGCGGCGCTGCTGCGGCGCGGCGACATCGACGAGACGGGCCGCCTTGAAACAGACTTTGCGGTCGCGGGCGACATCGTGCTGACGCCGCGCGACGTTCGCGAGGTGCAGCTGGCCAAGGCCGCTGTCCGCGCCGGTATCGAGGTATTGCTGGAGGAGTACGGCATCGGGTACGACGCGGTTGACCGCGTGTATCTTGCGGGCGGGTTCGGCAACTATTTGCGGGTCGAGAGCGCGGTGCGCATCGGTATGCTGCCGCCGGAATTAGAGAACCGCGTGGCCGGCATCGGCAACGCGGCGGGCGGCGGCTGTCTGAAAGTGCTGTTCGACCGGCGCAATCTGAACGAGCTCGAGCGCATCCGCAACCTGATGCATTACATCGAGCTGTCGGGGCACGCCGGATTTCAGGACGCGTACATCGAGCAGATGCTGTTCCCGGAACAGTAATTAACGAGAAAGGACCCGCCGTTCGGCGGGTCCTTTCTGTTTGCGCTAAAGTACCGAGATGCCGAGCCCGGCGGGAATCGTGAGGTAGCGCTGCAGCTCCTGCTGGCCCAGCGAACGGCCGTAGTACCGCACGGCGCCGGTCAGGTAGGCGAGCCGCGTGATGTCGAGCCAGCCCTTGACAATGCGCTCGTACACCTCGGCGGTCATCCGCATCTTGGTGTCGTAGTGTTCGGCCTCGCCCTCGGTCAGCGCGATCTTTCCGTCGGCGATGGACACGGTCCACACGCCGTCGTTTTCGCCGCTGTCGTGCAGGACGTAGACGACGGTCAGCGCGTTGTCCCCGGCCTTTTCGGGATCGAAGTATTCGACAATTTTGTCCAGATGCTCTTTGACAGAAAATGACATGATCGCTCCTCCTTACAGCCGGCCGCAATCGTCGACGGCGCGGCGGATTGCAACGAGATTTCCGATCGTAGTGCCGTTGGGCATCGAGTCGCCGGAACCGAGCAGCACGCCGGGGCGGTGTTTGACGCGCTCGAGGACCTCGCAGGCGCGGCGGTAACAGACCTTGGGATCGGGGTCGATGAAGGTCTCGCAGCCGATGCCGCCCTTGACCGCCATGTTCGGGAACAGTTCGCAGGCCTCCCACAGCTCGGTGTCGCCGGTCTGGGGCGGCGCGATGTCGATGACGGCGTCGAAGTGGTTTTGGGCGATGCCGTCCGCCAAAAATTTCAGTTTGCCGCACATGTGGACGCAGTGGATCTTGCCGTACTCGTGCAGCACGTTGGTGTAGTCGTCGAGCTGCTGTTTGCAGTACCGGTCGTAGTTGGCAGGCGACATGGTCGTCCAGCTCGTGTTCTCGGAGTTGACAAAGACGTCGGCGGCGCTCTGGGACGCGACCTGCCGGAGGATGTCGAGCCGCTGCTCGTGCATCTTGGTCATGACCTCGTCGAACAGCTCGGGTTCGTCGACCATGAAGTAGACCGTGTTCTCGACCCCGGCGAGCAGCTCGATAAACGTCTTGAACGGCGTCATGCCGATACCGGCGTCCGCCGCGATGCCGTCGTCGCGAATGCGGCCCGCCTCCCACTCGGCATGATTGGTGAAATCGACGACGAAATTCATGCTGTTCTCCAGCACATAGAGATAGACTTTCAGATCCTCGACCGTCTCGAGCAGCGGTTTAACAGGCGCGTTGAGCGAGCTGCCGACGCCGGAGCGGTGGCGCTCGAAGATCCTGCCGACCGGTGTCTCGTAGCCCGAGATCAGGTCGCCTTTCTCGAAGTACGAGAAGGTCTTGACCTCACCCATCGGGAAGGAGATGCCGAACCGGTCGCCGACCGCCTGCGTCCAGATGTCGCAGCCGACGGCGCGCTGGGCGTCGGCGACGTGGTGGGGGAAGTCGTCGGGGAATCCGGCGATGGTGTAGGGAACCAGCAGCGGCGCCCACGGGACGCGGTCCACCGGCTGCCGGCGGAGCGCCGCCAGAATGCGCTCCCGCCCTGTCATCTGTTCCTTCACGGGGAACTCCTTTCTTACTGTGCGCCGGCGGCGGAGCCGCGCGCGTTCAGGTCGGCCATGATGCCGGGATACTCTTTGTCGAGCTTGTAAAAGAACAGGATGACGATGCAGATGGTCAGCAGGAAAATCGGCGCGTAGAGGTACATGAACCTCGTGACCTGCAGCGCGCTTTCCGACTGTTCCGCCGCGCCCGCGATATAGCCGCTCGCCGCGTTGGCGAGACCCCAGACCGCGATGCCGAGACCGTTGCCGATCTTGCCGCCGAGACTGGAGGCGCTGTACACGAGACCCTCGGTGCGGACGCCGGTCTTCCACTCGCCGTACTCGATGGTGTCGGCGATCATGGCGAACAGGTTGCCGATGACGAAAGCGCCGCCGATGCCGCGGAAGAACAGCGCGACCGCGATGATCGCGAGGTTGGCGCCCGCGATCGCCATGACAATCGACCCGATGATGCCGACGAAGAGGCCGATCATGACGGTTTTGCGCTTGCCCCATTTCTTGACCATCGGGGTGATGATGAAGGTGCCGACGACCATCGGGACAACGCCGATGATCGAGAAGGTGCCGATAAGGTCGGCGTTGCCGAGAATGTCGCGGCAGTAGAAGATCGTGCTGGCGGAGCCCAGCGAGGTGGAGGTGTAGCTGATGACGGCGAAGAGCACCATCATCGCCCAGTACTTGTTTTTCAACAGCGCCGAGAACGCGGTCTTGAACGGGATGTTCTCCTTGCGCGCCGCGCCGGTATTGACGCGCTCTTTCGTGAAGAAGTAGGTGAGGAAGAACAGCAGGGTGGCGATGACGCCGAAGATGGTGAACGTGACGCGCCAGGCGCGGACGTCGTCGCCGAAGTACCGCACCATGCGCAGCACCGTGAAGTTCATGACGATGCCGGCCACAATCGCCATAAACAGGCGGAAGACGTTGAGCACCGAGCGGTCGCCCGCGTCGCGCGACAGCGTCGAGTTGAGCACGCCGTACGGCATGTCGACGCTCGTGTAGATGACGGTCGTCATGAGGTTGTAGGTCAGGATCGCGAAGATCAGGCGGCCGTTGACGCTCCAGTTCATGTTGGTCGTGTAGGTCAGCACCGTCGCGATGCCGAACGGGATCGCCATGCGCAGCAGCCAGATGCGCGCCTTGCCTTTGGGGCTCTTGGTGCGGTCGACGATCATGCCCATGCCGATGTCCGAGAAGCCGTCAAAGATTCGGGAGAGCAGAATCAACACGCCCATCGTCGCCGCGGGCAGCAGCGCGTAGTCGGTGTAGAAGAGCACATAGAACGAGCCGATGGAACCCCAGACGAGGTTACACGCGAGACTGCCGAGACTGTAGGAAAACTTTTCGCCGAACGAGATCTTTTCTTTTTGCGGGGTGGTTACAGTAGTATCCTCCATGATGTGTCCTTTCTTTAATTGAGTTCGAAGCGGAGAGGCTGACCGTCCGCGCTGGCGCCGGTGAACGTGAGGCGGCTGCCGTCCGTGCTGCCGGCCGCGGGCATGCCGTTGACCGAGAGCTTCGCGCCGGCCGGTGCGCCGACCAGGGTGACGCGGTACTCGCCCGGCACCTGCGGCGCGTACCATCCCGCGACCTTGCCGCCCGTGCGCGCTAGACCCGCGAGCGGGCTCGCGAAGCGGAACTCGGCCTCCGGGAAGTCGAGCGAGAAGACAACGCCGTCCGCAGTGAACTCCCGCGCGAACAGGCAGGCCGCGTTGTACAACGTCCAGGCGTGCGGATGCAGGTTGTAGACCGGGTAGTCGGACCAGTTCAGAATCTGTTCACGCTTCTCCTTGTCCGGTTCGGCGTAGGCGCGGCCCGGCGTCTCGGCCAATATCGAGTTGTAGGTGTCCGGCCCGCTCCAGATGCCCTCCCAGGAATTGGGGTAGGCCTCGGCGTGCTGCGCGAGGGTGTTCTTTTTCCACTCGACCCACGCGGCGGCGGCGTCGCGCTGCGCCAGCGCCAGAATCAAGGTGCCGTTGATCGAGGGCCAGATGCCGCCGTTTGTGACCGTGCCCTTCGGCGTGTTCATCTGCGGCGGGCAGGCGCTCGAGATCATCGCGCCGATCGGGGACGGCGCCTGCACCATCTTTTCGATGTTCCGGATCAGGACGTCGGGCTCGTCGACGGCGTCGCACAGCAGCGCCCAGGGCTGGGGCTCCAGCCAGAGCATGTCGTCGCCGACCCAGCCAAGCTCGCTGCTCAGGTAGGCGCGTTTGAGCCACTTTCCGTTCCAGCACGCGCGGACGGCCTCGCGCAGCGACTGCGCGTAGGCGCGCTGCTCGTCGCCCGTCTGTCCCGCGAGCTCAAGCGCGTCGGCGAACCGCGCCAGCACATTGGCGCCCATTGCGCCGACCAGCACGCTCTCACCCTCCTTGCGGATGGCCTCGTGCTGCTCGGTCGAGATGCTGCCCATCACGATGTTGTCGTTCCAGTCTCCGCCCAGCAGATGGGGCAGTCCGTTGTCGCCCTTGCCGGTGTTGTCGACGAAGTGGTTGTAGCAGCGCATGAGCAGCGAGAGCACCGTCTCCTCGGGGTACCGCACGCCGCGGTAGGGGAACGGCGCAACTTTCTCGAACAGGATCGAGGGGTCTTTCTGCGCGAGGATGTACTCGCTGACCGTCCAGATCAGCCACAGCTCGAAGTCGCTGGACAGAATCGGCGAGAGCATGATCTGGCCGTGGCCCATGATGCCGTACGGGATCTCGCCGTCGGGCAGAATCTCCTTGCAGGTGTAGCGGATAATCTCCCGCACCAGTTTCGGATTGTTGAAGATAAAGGGCAGCACATGCTGCAGCGGGTCGCGCGCGGCGCCCTGAAAGCCCATGATGTACTGGTACAGATGCCCCTGTGACAGAATGTGCTCGCCGAAACCGTCGTCGAAGGTCTGCGCCGAGCGCAGCGCGTGGTGATGCCACTGCATCTCGCGGTCGATGTGCGGCTGTCCGGGCAGCTCGAGCGCGATGCGGTCCTGCCGCCAGGCGGCGCAGCTGTCGGCAAAGATCCGGTCGAAGTCGCCGCTGTACTTTTTCAGCAGCGCGTCCTTTGTGAAGCCCTTGGGCACATAACCGTACAGGAAGGTCAGTGTCTTGCGCTCGCCGGGGGCCAGCATGAAGGACGAGACCGCGACCATGGCGTTGTCGGCGGGTTTCTTGCGCCCGAAAACGGGGTTCGCGAGGCCGTCGGGCCGCGCGAGGCCGCCCGCGCCGAAGAAACGCTTGCCGTCGGTGAGGAACCCGCTCAGCGGGGTGTCGACCGCCGCAAAGAACTGGGGCGGCGGCTGGAGGTCCTCGGTGTCGTCGAGCTCGCCGACGTAGAGCGACGCGTTCTTGGCGGTATCCGCCAGCGGCCGGAATTTCTTCTGGACAAAGCGCCAGACGAGCTTGTTCTTGAAGCCCCAGCCCTTGAACACAAGCCGGTGATCCAGCACGTCGAGCGTCCGGTCGTAGTTGTGCTTGAAGCGCTCGGCGAATGCGCGGCGCATCGGCAGGGCGGGGTTGTTGATGAGCGATTCCAGATTCTTGGTCGACTGCCCGAGGCTGATCATGAGGGTGCGGAACGAGAGCGGATAGTGCTGCGTGCCCCAGTACTCGAACCAGCGGAGATCCTTGGGGGCCGCGCCGTCGTTTTGGACGGTCACCCGCGAGATCAGCACGGGGTCGTCGCCGAACGGCGCGAACAGCAGCGTCGAGACGTTCAGGTCGCCGGCCGTCGCGCTCTTGCGCAGATAGCCGACGCCGTAGTCGCGCTCGAACGTGTCGTGCGGGGTGTCGTAGTGGGTGGAAAGAACGTTGCTGCCGTCCGTGAGCCAGCCGAAACCGCCGCCGTAACAACCCTGCCCGGGCAGGATGTCCTGAAGCAGCTTCGGGGCGTTCTCGTCCTGACGGACCTGAACGACGCCGGCGTTGGAGGCCACCGCGATGATGCGGTCGTTGCCGAACTGGAACGTGTGGTCGGTCGCGCCACGCCACGTCGGGTTGGTCGGCGTGACGGCGGCGGGGTCGCTGTTTTGGTCACAGGTGTAGCGGTAGAACGGCAGCTGGTTTCCGTCCGTCAGCCATTCCCCGAAGTGACCCGATCCGAATGCTTTCATAGTGCTCTCCTGTCTTCCGTGTGGTGTTGGGCGGCGGATTAGCGCGCGCGCCGCAGCGCTTCGATCATGTCGATAAAGTTTTGCACCGGCACCGTTGCCTGCGTGTTGTGGATCGTGTTGAACACAAAACCACCGCCTTTCCCGAAGATGCGGATGCGCTCGGCGACCTCGGCGCTGACCTCGTCCGGGCTGCCGTACTGGAGCGTTTTTTGGGTGTCGACGCCGCCGCCCCAGAATGTGATGCGGTCGCCGTAACGGTCTTTTAATCCCTGCGGCTCCATACCGGCCGCAGAGCACTGAACGGGGTTGAGAATGTCGAAACCGGCCTCGATAAAGCTCTCGATGAGCGGCTCGATCGCGCCGCAGCTGTGCTTAAAGACCTTCCAGCCGGTGTTGGCGTGAATCCAGTCGATCATTCTTTTGTAGTAGGGCAGATAGAACTCCCGGAACGTGTCCACCGAACACATCAGCGAGAGCTGGCTGCCGAAATCGGCGCCGCACAGTACCAGAACATCGATCTTGTCGCCGACCGCCTCGTAGTAGAGCTTGAGGTTTTGCAGCGCGATTTCGGTCTGGCGGTCGAAGACCGCCTTGATGTAGTCGGGGCGGATGAGCGGCGACATGTACCACTCGTCGATGGCGCGGATGCCTTTCGGGTTCTTCAGCATCGGCGCGGGCACAAACGCGATGTCGCCGAGATAGGTGCCGGCGGCACCGCCGACGAGCGCGTAGTCGGTGTCGTTGTAGAGCGCCGTCACGTCGCGCTCGGCGATGCGCAGCGCCTCGTCCGTCATCACGCCGACCTCCTCAAGATTGTCGGCGGGGTCGAGCGCGTCCTCGTCGATGGGCGGCTGGCGGATGATGGCGTCGAAGAAGTAGCCGCCCGCCGGCATGACGGCGCTGGGCGGATAGCCGCGGTCGCCCTCGGCGTACATAAACAGCTTTCCGTCCGCCTCGTACCGCGTGTTGAACAGTTCGGGCACGACGACGGGGGTGCCGTCCGGCATCGTGAACGGTTTTGCCGGGTTGTTGTCGAAGCCGAACAGGTTGCCCTGCGGAAACGGGGCGCGCACATCGACGCCCATCCATTCGGCCAGCTCGTCGTCCACCTCGCCCAGCATCTGGTAGGGGCAGGTGATGCGGATGGGCCGGTCGGCGAGACCGAGTTCCCGGCGCAGCTTATACAAAAAACTGGCCGAGATGCCGGTGATGGACGTCGAACCGAAATCGACCGGGACGCGGTCGGGCTGCCGGTGCGCAAGACTGGTGCGGACGCGTTCTCTGGAAGTCATGGCGTTCTCCTAAGCTACAGAATGGTTTGCAGGCCGCTGGCGATGTGCCGGAGCGCCTGCTCCGCAGTCATGGCGCCGCCGAGCGCGAGCCGGACGCCGGAGGCGAGAATCGCCTCAAAGTCGGTGATGCGAAGGATGGTGTCCTCGCTGCCGGGCGCGGAGCCGCGCTTGCGGGTGTTGCGGTAGCTCTCGTACACGGTCGGCATCCAGGGATACCGCCGCACCAGCAGCTCGTTGTCGTACAGCGCATTGTGCGCCGTCGCGCCGCTCAGCACGGCGAAGGGCAGCGCGATGTCGCTACCGCAGATATAGCGTATAAACATCTGGGCCGCGGCGGCGTTGGAGCTGTGTTTTCCGGCCGAGAGCGCCCAGCCGCCCAGCACGGGGTGGCCGCCCGGCACGATGGAGTAGCCGACCTCGGCCGGCAGCGCGGCAAGCGTCTGGCGGCTGATGCGGGTGGCGTGGGAGTCGAACAGCGTCATCATGGCGGCGCGCCCCGCGAGAAAATCGTCGACGCAGTTCTCCTGCCGGATACGGTCGTGCCACGGAACGGTGTACCGGAAACCCGACAGATAGCGCTCGAGCGCGGCCAGCGTCGCGGGGCTGTCGACGGCGACGGACCAGCGGTTGCCGCCGGTGCGGGCCCGCTCGAACGCGGTGCCGCCGAACGACCAGTTGCGCATACAGAAATCGGTGGCGACCTGCGCGTCGAGCAAGGTGCTCGCCGTGATGCCGTAGGCGGTCGGGGAGTCCGGCTCCTCGGCCTGTGTAAAAAAGCGGGCGATGCGGTTGAATCCGTCCCAGTCTTTCGGCGGCGCGAGTTCCAGCCCGGTCGCGCGGTTGTAGCGCCGCTTGAGGCCGCCGTTCTCGAACAGATCCTTGCGGTAGAACAAGATCGTGGTGCCGGGCATAAAGGGCAGACCGTACTGCACGCGGTTGTAACGCCCGTACTCGCGGCACAATGTGTCGAGATAGAGTTCCTCGTGAAATCCGGCGATGGGCAGCAGCAGGTCGTCCTCGGCCAGCTGCGCGAGCCACGTCAGGTCGACCATGCCGCCGTCGAACGGGGAGGCGGCGTCCATCGTCAGCATTGCTTCCTGCAGCTCGTTGTAGGTCTTTTTCAGGATGCGGACATCGACGCCCGTCTCGCTGCGAAAGGGCGGAACGAGCAGTTCGGACGCCTCGGCCGCCGGGCAGTCCAGCATCAAAAAAGTGACCGCGGAGCCCATGGCCTGTCTGTTTTGCGGGCGGCTCTCGGGCAGCACCCGCAGCACCGCGGGCAGAATCTCGTGCGCAAACGCCGGGCGTTCCGGGTCGCCGAGCCGGTCGATCAGCAGGGCGGCGGCGCGCTCGCCGACCGTCCGCTCGGGGCGGATGATGACGGGCAGCACGCGGTCGCAGGCGCTGTCGTCCTGCATCGACAACACGCGGCAGCGGTCCTGTAACCCGTACAGGACGACGGCGTCCCGCGCGCCGAGCTGCTGGTTACGGCCGGTGGTCAGAATAACCTCGGTCTCGGGGTGGTCGCAGAGCGTGCGGCAAGCCGCGCCGAACGCGCTCTCGCGGGAGTCGTCGACGACGCAGACGGCGGCGGTGACGCCGGTCGACCCGCGGTTCAGTTCCGCCGCGGCGTCGAAGTGCAGCCGCTGGAACAGATCCTCGATCAGCAGCACGAAGTGCCGGACGCCGCGGGACGCCAGCGTATCCATCAATTGACGGAAGGCGTCGCGCTCGTAGATCGACACGAAATCCGCCGCGATGCCGTCCGGTTTGCGCTCGGCGAAAACGACGGGCGGGATGTCCTTACCGGCGTAGACCGCGCCGTCGTCGAGACAGGTGACGACGACCAGGCCGTCGACCCGAAGCCGCGCGAGCCGCTTGACGGCCTCGCGCTCGCGGACGGCGAGATTCCCCGTCGCGATGGGGAGAATGCGGTATCCCTGCCGCGCGCACTCCTGCTCGACGCCGGCCAGCAATACGCCGAATGTGTCGAGATCGGGCAGAATGACGCCGATCGTGCGGGTGACATTGGTCTTTAGTTGTTTGGCGCGGACATCGACGTTGTAACCGAGCTGCGCCGCGGCGCGTTCAACGGCCTCGGCGAGGTCGCGCCGAACCGGCTTCCCGTTAAAAACATTGGAGGCCGTTCCGAGCGAAACCCCGGCCAGCAGCGCGACGTCCTTAATTGTCACCGCCATAAACTCACCTTTTCGTGAAACGTTTCATATTTTTATGATATCAGGTGCTGTTTTCGCTGTCAAGAGACTTGAAAAGGTCATAAAAGGGGTGTTATACTGACAAAAAGGGGGCGGAAACATGACGCCGAAAGAGCGGTTTTACGCGCGGCTGCGCGGGGAACCCGTCGACAAAATTCCGAATCTCGGCATCACGATGCAGTGGGCTGCGGCCTTTGCGTCGGTGCCGTACCGCGCGTTTTGCACCGACGCCCGCGCGCTCGTCAAGGCGCAGTTTGCCGCCGCCGAGGTGTTCGGCATCGATATCCTCTCGAGCATGTCCGACCCCTACCGCGAGACGTCGGCCTACGGCGCGGACATCGCGTTCCCGGCGGACAACCTGCCGCTTTGTACCGCGCCGCTGCTGCGCGACGCGGCGGATTTTCCGGCGATTAAGGTTTTTGACCCGCCCGCGGCGGAACGGACGCGCGACCGCATCGACGCGGTGCGGCTGTTCGCCGAACAGGGCGGCGGCCGCTACCCCGTGCTGGGATGGGTCGAGGGTCCGCTGGCCGAGTTCTGCGATCTCGCGACGCTGTCCGAGGGATTCCTGCTGCTGATGGACGAGCCTGCGGCGGTCGCGGAATTGCTCGACACCTTGACCGCGGGCGCCGTCGCTTTTGCGCTGGCGCAGATCGAGGCCGGCGCGGACGTCATCGGCATCGGTGACGCGGTGGCGTCGCTCGTCTCCCCGGAGCAGTACCGGACGTTCGCCTTTCCGTTCGAGCGGCGCGTGATCGAGGCGGTGCACGCCGCCGGCGCGGTCGTCAAGCTGCACATCTGCGGCGACATCACCCGCATCCTGCCCGACGTCCTAAACACGGGCGCCGACATCGTCGACATCGACCACGCCGTCGATTTTGCGGCGGCCGCAAAAATGGCGGCAGGGCACTGTGCCGTCAACGGCAATTTCGACCCGGTCGCGGTGCTGCTGCAGGGCGGCACGGACGATGTGGCGCGCGCGACGCTGCGCTGTGCCGCCGAGGGGGGCGGCACCGGCTTTGTGAGCGCGGGCTGTGAGATCCCGAAGGGCACACCGGAACAGAATCTCGCCGCGGTGGACAGCGCGCTGCGCGGGATGCACGAAAACCAAAATCGCCGATTCGGCGTTAATGAAGGAGAACAATATGGGAAAGTATGAAGAAAACGCGACGACCATCGGTCAGATCCTGAACGACCCCGAGATGTGTGAGCACCTGCTCAAGTATATGCCGGACGCCAGGACCAGTCCGACGGTCAGCATGGCGAAAGGGATGACGCTGCCCGCCGTCCGCAACTTTATGCCCAACGCCGAGGCCAAAAAGGGTCTCGACGATCTGATCGCGGAGCTCAAAGCGCTCTGAGTCAACGAAAACCGACACAAAAACAGCCCGCCGCACGGCGGGCTGTTTTTGTGCGCATCGAAATAATCCGGTTGCAGCGGCAACCTTTCGATCGATTTGTGCTATAATGACGACGGATTAAAAAAGAGGAGGAACCGTCCTTGGCAAACGAATCCGGCAACAAGAAACTCTGGAATCTGTACGCGAAATTTTACGACGCGGAGGTGTTGCGGTTCAGCGGCGCGGCCTACCGCGAGATCTACGAGCGCATCGGCAAAGCGCTCACAAAGGACATGGACGTGCTCGAGATCGCGACCGGAACCGGGCTGATCGCGCTGCACGTCGCGCCGTTCGCGGGCTCGGTCGAGGCGACCGACTTCTCGCCGAAGATGATCGCGACCGCGCAGAAAAAAACGGCCCCGGACAACGTACATTTCGCGGTCGAGGACGCGACGGCGCTCTCGTACGCCGACAAAGCCTTCGACGCCGTCATCATCTCGAACGCGCTGCACATCATTCCCGCGCCCGAGCGGGTGCTGGCGGAGATCCGCCGTGTCCTGAAACCGGACGGCCTGCTGATCGCGCCCTGTTTCACCCACGGGCATCTGCGCGACGGCGCGTCGAGCGCGAACGCGCTGCTGCTAAAGCTCGTCGGGTTCGAAACCTACTCGAAGTGGCTGCCCGACGAGTACGCGGCGTTTATCGCGGCGAACGGCTTTGCGGTCGGCGATTGGCGCGTCCTGAAAGCGGCGTTCCCGCTCGTGTACCTCGAGGCGCACCCGGCGCCGTGACGCGCGGCGACCGGCGAATACAAAAAAGGCGGCGGCTCGCAGGAGCCGCCGCCTTTATCGGGTTGCTTGCTGTCGGACGCGGCAATGGAATCCGCGCTACCAGGTAATGGCGCTGTAGAACGCCTCGGCGATCAGGTCGTTACCCGCGTCGTTCGGGTGGACGCCGTCGATAAAGAGCTCGGGGTGATCCCTGGTCGGCGTGTAGAGGTCGATGACGGTCAGATGCTTGGCTTTCGCGACCTCCTGCACGATGTCGTAGACCTGCGCCGCGATGATGTCCTTGTCGATGTCGTAGGCCACGGCGTCGGCCCCTTCGCGCACAAAGGCGGCGGGCGGCGCGACCAGATAAATAACGGGGCGGCTCGGCAGCGCCTCGTAGACCTCGATCAGCGCGATCAGATCGTCGTGGTAGGTGTCGGCGTCCCAGTTGTAGGGCTTGGTGTCGTTGGTGCCGAGGAAGATCGTCACGATGTCGGGGTTCATCGCCTGCGACTGCACAAAAAATTCCTCGTTCCAGTAGGGGAAGTCCCCGTTTTTAACCGCCGTCCGGCCCGACACGCCGAAATTGATGACCTGCCAGTCGTCGCCGACCAGCGCCTGCAGTTTATCGGGATAGGTGTTGCGCTTGAGCGTCAGCTCCAAAAAACCCTGCGTGATGCTGTCGCCGACGCACGCGACCAGCGGTTTGTCCGTCTGCCGCGCGGGCAGTTTCGGGTTCATGCCGACGAGATAGTAGGTGGCGACGTAACCCGCGACCAGCACCACCACACAGAGCAGAATCAACAGAATCCGCTTGACGACCTTTTTCATGGCGATCTCCTTCGGAGCGTTTCTTCATTTCGGCGCAGCCCGCACCGGTCTAGCGACATTCTACCACAAGCGCCGCGAAATGCTTGTTTATTTGTATGATCAGTTAGACAATTGTAAGAAAGACACGCGCGCGCGTTTTTGTGGTACAATCAGAGACGCCTGCTCCGGCGGCCCGAAAGAGGACGCAGGGGACCCGGCGAACGATTGAAAAAAGAGAGAAGAGAGATCATGAATATGCCGACAGACAAAGCAATCCACATCCGAAACGAAACGGAAGCCGATTATAAAACCGTCGAGGACATCGCCCGGGCGGCGTTCTGGAACCTGTATGTGCCGGGCTGCAACGAGCATTACCTGACGCACACGATGCGCGCGCACGCGGATTTCGTGCGGGCGCTGGACTTTGTGCTGGAGCTGGACGGCAGCGTTATCGGCAATATTATGTACACCAAGGCGACGCTGACCGACGACGGCGGCGCGGTGAAGGAGATCCTGACGTTCGGGCCGGTCTGCATCCTGCCCGCGTACCAGCGGCGGGGCTACGGCAAATTGTTGATGGAGCACAGTTTCGAAAAAGCGGCCGCGCTGGGCTACGACGTGATTGTGATTTTCGGCAATCCCGGCAACTACGTCGCCCGCGGCTTCAAGAGCTGCAAAAAATACAATGTCTGCGCCGGGAACGGCACCTTTCCCACCGCGATGATCGTCAAGGAGCTGCGGCCCTGCGCATTGGACGGGCGGCGGTGGGTCTACCGCGACAGCCCGGCGATGACCATCGACGAGGACGCGGCGGAGCGTTTCGACGCGGCGCTGCCCCCGCTCGAGAAAAAAGAGCTGCCGTGTCAGGAGGAGTTCTATATCCTCAGCAATTCCACGCTTCAGGAGACGCAGGACGATTGATAGTAATTTTCCGGACAAACGAAAAGCGCCGCAACCGAAGGGTTGCGGCGCTTTTTTGCGGTTTCGGTGCGGAAGGGCGCGTCTGCGCTCAGACCGGCATATTGCCGTGCTTCTTTTTGACGACGGGCTGCACCTGTTTGTGCGCGTAGGCGGCGAGCGTCTGGATCAGCACCTGGCGGGTCATGCTAGGCTGGATGATCGCGTCGTTCTCCAGCATGCTCACCGAGAGATAGGGGTTCTCGAACTTGTCGCGGTACTCCTGAATAAACTTTTGGCGCGCCTGGGCCTGCTGCTCCTTGGGCAGCGCGTCGATCTCCTTGCGGTAGACGACGTTGACGGCGCCGTCCGCGCCCATCACCATGTCGTGCCCGGTCGGCCACATGTAGTTGATGTCGCAGGCCAGCTCCTTGGCGCACATCGCGCCGGTCGCGCCGCCGTAGTTCTTGTTCAGCGTCACGGTGACTTTCGGAACGGTGGCCTCACTGCACGCGTAGACCATTTTCGCGCCGTGCCGGATGATGCCGCCGTACTCCTGGCCGGTGCCGGGCAAAAAGCCGGGCACGTCGACGAGCCAGATCAGCGGGAGATTGAAGGAGTCGCAGATGCGGATAAAGCGGGCCCCCTTGTCCGAGGCGTTGATGTCGATGCAACCGGCCATGCAGTTGGGCTGGTTCGCCACGATGCCGACGGTTTTGCCGTCCAGCCGCGCCAATGCGGTGACCAGATTGGCGGCGTACAGCGGCATGTGCTCGAGGTACGCGCCGTCGTCGACGATGGCGGAGATGACCTGCTTGACGTCGTAGGCCTGCCGCATATTCTCGGGGATGATGTCGTCCAGCTCGGGCGCCTCGCGCAGCGGACTGTCGGTGCAGGGATAGACCGGCGGCGCTTCGCCCGCGTTTTGCGGCAGAAAGCTGAGCAGGTATTTGATGGTATCGATGCAGTGCCGGTCGTCGTTGGCCAGCATGTGCGCGACGCCGGAGATCGTGTTGTGGGTCATCGCGCCGCCCAGCGTCTCCTCGTCCACCTTCTCGCCCGTCACCTGACTGATGACGTTGGGGCCGGTGAGGAACATGCGGCTCGTGTTGTTGACACAGATGATAAAGTCGGTGAGCGCCGGGGAGTAGGCGGTGCCGCCGGCACAAGGCCCCATGATGGCCGAGATCTGCGGAATCCAGCCCGATGCGACGACGTTCAGATGAAAGGTCTCGAAGGAGTTCTCGCTGATGACGGGTTCCTGAATGCGGCCGCCGCCGCTGTCGTTCAGCGAGATGCAGGGCGCGCCCGCGTCGATCGCCTTTTGGATAATGGCGTTGACCTTTTTGTTGTGCATCTCCCCCAGCGACCCGCCGGACGAGGTAAAATCGTGCGCGTAGGCGTAGGTGGTGCGGCCGTTCACGGTGCCGAACCCCACGATGACGCCGTCGCCCGGAATGACCTTGCCGGCCATGCCGAAATCGGTGCTGCGGTGTTTGACAAACAGACCCAGCTCGTTGAAGCTGCCGGCGTCGAACAGCAGCTCAAGCCGCTCTCGCGCGCTGAGCTTTCCCTTTTGGTGCTGCTTTTTGATGGCCTCCTCGCCGCCGCCCAGCTCCAGAACCGCTTTTTTCTCCAGCCACTCGGTGATCTTCGGATTCATAACAACGCCCCTTCCCGGGGCCCTCGACCGTCTGCGCGGGCCCCCGTTCAAAAAAAGTATAGCAACAACAGGGGTCAAATACCAATACGCGTTTGGGGTCGTTCTATAGGCTTTTACTTATCAATAAACCCGCCGCGGGGATGAATCCGCGCAAAGATCGATATTTACAAAAGTAAAATAACCTTACAAAAGAAAATAATGATTGCAAAATTGAAATGATACAGAAAAACATATAACAAAACGTTGTTTTCGTATTTGTACTTCCACAAAGTGCATGGTATTATCTAGTTAAAGATCCCTGAAAAGCGGAAAAATTGTTCAATGTACCAAATTGAACAGCGTTCCGCAAACAGGGCGTTTTTCAGCAAAAGATCGCCAGGGAACGGTTAATTGGGAGGTGCGGAAATGAATCAAAAGGATCAAACGACGAAACAGGAACTGGCCGCAGCGAAGGCTGCCGCGGCGGAGGGCGGGGAACAGACCGCCGGCGCCGCCCCCGGCCAACGGCGCTTCAGCGTCTCGCAGCTGCTGCCGATTTTCTTTATTGTATTAAGCATTCTCTGGATTGTCATCGGCGTGACGAAGTTCGGATACTTCAACCGTCTGAAGGGCGGCACGGCGGCGTTTCTGCCGGTCACCTGCGCGGCGGTCATGCTGGTCGCCAGCACCGTGACGCTGATCCAGAGCTTCGTCAAGGTGGAAAAGCCGCCCAAGATCAGCTTCCTCTGTATTTTGTTCTTCATCATGAGTTTCGGCATTGTGGCGATGTCCTATATCATCGGTCTGATGCCGGCGATGCTTCTGTATGTGTTCATCTGGATCAAGTTTGTCGAGAAAGTGAAGTGGCTCAACAGCATCATCGTGACAGCGGCCTGCGCCGCGGTCGGGTACGGATTGTTCCAGTTCGCGCTGCGCGTCCCCTTTCCGCAAGGCATGATCTACGAAGCGCTGTTTCGCTAGAAGCCGCCCGCAAATACGACCCCGGAGATAGGAGTTGACGACCATGTTTGAAAATTTCGGGACGATGTTCTCGTCCATGCAATTATTATTTACCTTTGACAATCTATCCGCCCTGCTGATCGGATCCATCATCGGCTTTCTGGTGGGGGTGCTGCCGGGCCTCGGCAGTATCGCGTCCATCTCGCTGCTGCTGCCCATCGTGCTGCCGATGAACCCGATTACCGGCATGGCGATGCTGGGTTCGCTGTACTACTCGACGATGTACAGCGGCTGCTACACCTCGATTCTGCTGAACATCCCCGGCGAGTCGGCCGCGGTCATGACCGCGCTGGACGGCTACCCGATGGCCAAGAAGGGCCGTCCGGGACAGGCGATGTTCGCGTCCATTCTGGCCTCGTTCGTCGGCGGTACCATCGGTATTCTCATTCTGGTCGCCATCGGGCCCGCGCTCGCGTGGTTCGGCCTCAAGTTCGGCCCGACCGAGATGACGGCGCTGATGCTGCTGGCGCTCTCCTCCATCGGCTGGCTGATGGGCGACAGCCCCACCAAAGGAATTATCGCCGCGATGCTCGGCCTGATGCTGGGCATGATCGGCCTCGACATCAACAGCGTTCCGCGCTACACCTTCGGCATCACGCACCTGCTGGGCGGTCTCGACTTCGCCGCCGTCAGCATCGGACTGTTCGGCTTCTCCGAGGTGCTGAGCATGATCGAGGACCGCGATAAACAAATAGACGTCAGCAATTCGGAGTTCGCGGAGGTCAAGCTGACAATAAAAGGCAGTCTGCCGACCAAGGACGAGGTCAAGCGCATTCTGCCGCCGGCCATCCGCTCCAGCTTCGTGGGCAACTTCATCGGCATCCTGCCCGGCGCGGGCGCAACGCTGGCCGCCTTTCTGAGCTACTCGTTCCAGAAAATGCTGTTCAAGAGCAAGGAGCCGCTGGGCACCGGCGCGGTCGAGGGTATCGCCGCCGCCGAGGCCGCGAACAACGCCGCCAGTGCGGGCGCGTTTGCGCCGCTGTTGGCGCTGGGCGTTCCGGGCTCGCCCGTCACCGCGATTCTGCTGTCCGCCATGATGGTGTGGGGCTTAAAACCCGGCCCGCTGCTCTTCTCCACCTCGCCCGACGTGGCGTGGTCGACGATCGCGACGCTGTTCCTCGCGAACATCGTGACGCTGATTGTGTGTCTTGCCGTCATCCCGGTCATCAAAAATGTGCTCAAGGTCCCGTACAAATACATGATCCCGATCATCACCTTTATCTGTATCATCGGCGCGTACTCGATCAACAACTCGCTCTACGGCGTCATCCTGATGTTGATCTTCGGCCTTATCGGCTATATCCTGAACAAGTTCGACTACCCGCTCTCCCCGATTCTGCTCGCGTTCATTCTGTCCAACATCTTCGAGCTCAACCTGCGCCGCTCGCTCATCGCCTCGCAGGGTCGCGTATCCACCTTCTTCACCCACCCCATCTCGCTGATCTTTATCATCGCGCTGGTGTTGATGCTGATCTCCCCGTCGATCGGAAAGATCGTCAACAAACTTCGCGGCAAACCGGCAAAATAACGGTCGCCCACATTCCGCCCCGACATCCAACCCCGGTAATTCTGCCGACAGGCAGTTTAATAAATGGAGGAAAACATGAAGAAACGGATTTTAGCATTTGTTCTGACAGCTCTGTTGATCGTTTCCCTGTTTGCTGGATGCAGCAAACCCGCAGAGGACCAAGGCACCACCACACCCGATACCCCTCCGGTAGAGGCCTTTACGCCGGCAGCGTCGGGCGAGTGGATTGAGATCCACAACACCGGCAGCGGCGCCGACATGTTCACCCGCGCGCTCGTTACCACCATCGAAACCGAAAAGATCACCACCACCAGCCTTCCGGTCGTCTATAAGAACGAGGGCAACGGCGTTGTCGGTCTGCAGTATGTCGCCGGTCTGAAGGGCGATGCGGCCAACAACACGCTCGTGACCGTCGGCGGCATGGACGTCACCGAAGCGAATGAGATCGCCGGCTTCAGCTTCGATGCTCTTCGTCCCCTCGCCGTTCTGCAGGAAGAGATCCCCCTGCTGAACCGCGGCAAGGATTGCAAATACGAAGATTTCGCGGCAGCGGTCGAAGCGATGCGCGGCGGCACCCAGGTTATCTTCACCGGCCCGAGCGGCGACTACATCCTGATGGCTGAGAAACTGCGCGACGTGCTGGGTCTGGACGAGACCGTGTTCACCTACATGCCCGCCGACTCCGGCAAAGCCGGTCTGACCAACCTGATGGGCGGCCACGCGGATTTCGCGCTGGCGCTGCCGAGCACCTCGCTCGAGCTCATCCAGTCCGGCGACATCATTCCGGAGTGGGTCTACAATGACATCCGTTACAGCTTCGGCGAACTGACCTACGTCCCGACCTACAAAGAGTACATGAAGAGTGAGATGAGCACCGACGTCGACGACCTGAAATGGGCGATCTACCGTATCGTGTGCGCTTCCGGCAACATGACCGACGCCGCGGCGGAATACTGGCTCGGCGTTCTCAAGACCGCGACGACCTCCAAAGCGTGGGAAGAGCACTGCGCCACGTTCTCCTGCAACGCCGTGTTTATCACCGGTGACGAAGTCAAGGCCATCTGGTAAGAAACTGTACTGAGCAACCCTTTGCGGTGCGGCCGGCGGCGTCGATTCCGGATGCCCGTCGGCGCGGCACTGCGCAGACCGTTTGAATGGATTCATCGTCAGAGGGAACCGGGGGCCGACGCGCACACCGCCGCCGTCCCGCCGGCTCCGCTGCACGATTTCCCGCAACCACACTAAATTCGAATGGAGTCAGACATGAAGCCGCTTGAAGGAGTTCTTGTTCTCGACATCACCCAGTTTATGTCCGGCCCGCTGTGCAGCATGATCCTGTCGGATCTCGGCGCAGAGGTCATCAAGTTCGAGCGTCCGCCGGTGGGCGACACCTCCCGTTTCTCGCCGCCGGGGAAAATGGGCGCCAGTTCCTACTTCATCAGCCTGAACCGGGGCAAAAAAAGCGCGCTGCTGGATCTGAAGGATCCCCGTCAAAAAGCGGCGTTCATTGAAATCGTAAAAAAAGCGGACGTCCTGCTCGAAAACATGCGGCCCGGCAGCATGGAGAAGTTCGGCGTCGGCTATGACGTATTAAAAAAAGTCAATCCCCGTCTTGTGTACACGGCGATCTCGGGGTACGGACAGACTGGCCCGCTGCGGGAACGCGGCGCCTACGATCTTGTGATTCAGGCCGAGTCCGGCCTGATGAGCATCACGGGCGAAAAGGGCGGCGATCCCCTGAAATCGGGCACCTCGTCGAGCGATCTCGCGGCGGGACTGTACGCTGCGATCGGCACGTTGGCCGCGCTCGTCAAGGCGCGCGAGACCGGCGAGGGCGACTTCGTCGACATCGCGATGCTCGACGCCACGCTCGCCACCATGGAAAACGCCATCTCCCGCTACATGCTGACCGGCGTCGTGCCGAAGCCGCTGGGCAACCGGCATTCGTCCGCCGCGCCGTTCCAGCCCTTCAACACCAAGACCGGCAAGGTGATGGTGTGCTGCGTCAGCGACGAGGACTGGCAGCGCTTCGCGAACGGCATCAAGAGCCCCGCGCTGGCCGAGGACGCCCGCTTCAAGACCATGAACCTGCGCCAGGAAAACATCGAGCTGCTCGGGTCGGAAGTTCAGAAGGTGCTGGATCACTGGACGGCCGAGGACCTGATCGCGGCGCTGGAACAGGCCGGTGTCGTCAACGGACAGATCTACTCGCTGGACAAGGCGACGACCTCGCCGCAGGTCGTGGCGCGCAACATGATCATGAGCATCGATTTCCCGGGCGCCGAACCGATGAAAACGGCGGCGAGCCCCATCAAGATGAACTCCTACCCGGACGAGACCGAGGGATACTGCCCCGGGCTCGGCGAGAACACCATCGACGTGATGGTGCGCTACGGGGGCTTGAGCCCCGAGGAGGCGGGCGACATCTTCGCGGACGTCTTCCCGGCGGTCGAAGAGGTCATCAAAAAGCGGTCGATCCGCTAGCGGCGGCCTGTTGACAGAGCAGACAACAATAACAGGCCGCCGTAATTCGAAAAGAAAGAATACGGCGGCCTGTCATCGAGAAGGAACCAACGCGGCATTATACTCATTTAACATCAAAACAGTTCATTTCCTGTTTTGAAATGTGGGGCGATAGCCCCACAGTGCCGCCAACTTGGCGGCTAAATCGAGTGCATAGTCCATTGCACGCCATAGACGTGCCGGCAAGCTTTGCTTGCCG
>JAVBVJ010000041.1:0-3189 GCA_031554355.1 Oscillospiraceae bacterium | reverse complement strand
TTGGCGTCGAAGCCTGCGCGGATGTACCCGCCGTCCTTCAGCATCACCGGCGGCTCGTCGGCGACGGTGCGGTCAATGCGCTCCCGCAGATCGTCGAGCGGATCGAGCGCCTCAGCCAGCGTCGTCAGCAGCGGGCCCTTGAGCCCCGCCGACAGCGACCGCAGTTTTCGGATCTTCAAGCTCGTCGCCGAGAGCGCGACGAGATCCCGCGGGTTGCAGGTGCGGTAGGTCACGCGGGTCATCAGCCGCTCGATATCGAAGATGCCTTTCAGCTCGTCGGTCAGCTGCGCGAGCAGTACTGTTTTGTCGTAGAGCTCGGCGCAGGCATCGAGGCGGCGGTTGATGGCCGCGACGTCGACAAGCGGTTTATCTAAGAATTGACGCAGCATCCGCTTGCCCATCGCGGTGCTGGTGCGGTCCATGACCCAGAGCAGGCTTCCACGCCGCTCGCCGACGCGCATCGTCTGGGTCAGCTCCAGATTCTTCCGGCACGACGCCGAGATCGCGAGGTACTGGGTGCAGCGGTAGGTCTCGATCGCGACCAGACGACTAACGCCGTGGAACTGGGTCTCGGTCAGGTATTTCAGCAATGCGCCGAGCGCGTAGACGGCATATCCCTCCTGAAAGGCCCACAGGCTCTCCAGTTTTCCGCTGTCGAACTGCTTCAGGATGCTGTCCTTACAGACGTCCAGCCCGAAATCGGTCTCGTACAGCAGCGACAGGCCGACGCCGAGCGTCTTGCCCGCAAAATCCTCGAGATCGCGGTTGTTTTTTGCCGCGTCGTTGCACAGAATCTCCCGGGGCTCAAAGCGGCTCAGCTCGTGCACGATCCCCGCGGCCTTCCCTTTCGTCTCGGTCACATAGACCGTGCCCGTCGAGATGTCCGCGAACGCAAGGCCGTAGCCGTCGGCGGCAAGATAAATCGATCCGATAAAGTTGTTGGCGTCCTCGGACAGCATGCTGTTTTCCGTCACGGTGCCCGGTGTCACGACGCGAACGATTTCACGACGAACAATACCGCGTGCAGCTGCAGGGTCCTCGGTCTGCTCGCAGATCGCAACACGGTATCCTTTTTCAATTAATTTTGCGACATAACCCTCGTAACTGTGGTGCGGAACGCCGCACATCGGCGCGCGCTCGCCCAGTCCGCAGTCCCGTCCGGTTAACACCAGCTCCAGCTCCCGCGACGCGGTGACGGCGTCGTCAAAGAACAGCTCGTAGAAATCGCCGAGGCGGTAGAACAGCAGGCTGTCCATGTTCTGCCGTTTGATTTCCACATACTGTTTCATCATCGGGGAGAGGGCCGGGCCGATCTCGGGCAATGGCATCTACGGTCTCCTCTTGTCTGTGTTTAGTGGCAGCCTTCGCATCCCCCGTCGCAATCGCCGTCGCAGCACGCAACCGGCTCTTCCACGGTGTCGGGATCTCCGCCGTTGAACGCTGCGGCAACAATCGCGCTGACGTAGTTGTACAGCGACTCGATCCCGTCTTTGACTTCCTCGTACTTGATCATGCCCTCATGGCGCATGATCTCGCCGTAGACGCCGCGCATCTCCAGGTTGAGTTCCATGACCTTGCTCTGGTCCGCGTTGTCTTTCGAGGCCTCCTCGTTCAGCTGCATGCGGACGAGGTTGAACCTGCCGATCGCGTCCTGAAGATCGGCGTCGGCGTCGTTCTCCTCCCGGATTTTTTTGATGACCTGATAGCGCTCGTCCGCCTGAATGGCGCGTCCGAGGGCGCGAGCCATATCGATAATTTTGTCGTTGTCACTCATGTGTTTGCAATTACCTTTCCGTGTAATGTTTTCTTTTTTATCGATGTAATCTTACAGTGATAATACTGATTGATCCCGTCAATTCCGTCGACAACCAGTGTGCTGTTGTCGTCCATCCGCGCCTCGCCGGCGCCGTTCTCATCGCGCGCGGTTGCCAGCACGTGGTATTCTTTGCCGATCATCGCGCCCAGCCGCGCGCGTTCGATGTTGTCCTGCAGCGCCAACAACTGCGCCATGCGCTCGGTCTTAGCCCTGTGCGTGACGCCGTCGTCCATGTCGGCAGCCGGTGTGCCGACGCGCTTGGAGTAGATGAAGGTGAACAGCGCGTTGAACCGCACCTGTTCCACCAATTTCAGTGTCGCCAGAAAGTCGTCGCGCGTCTCGCCCGGAAACCCGACGATGATGTCGCTAGAGAACGTGACGTTCGGAATAACTTTTCGCGCGTAGTCGATGAGATCGAGATATTGTCTCACCGAGTACCGGCGGTTCATGCGGCCTAGAATCGCGTCGCTGCCGCTCTGTACCGGCAGATGGATGTGCCGCGAGATGCGGGGATGCCGCGCGATGGTGTCGAACAGCGCTTTCGTCGCGTCCTTCGGGTGGCTCGTCATGAAGCGCAAGACGTAGTCGCCCTCCTCCGCCGCAAGCAACCGCAGCAACGCGGAGAAATCCGTTCCGTCATCCGGCCTTTTTCCGTACGAATTGACGTTTTGCCCCAGCAGCATGATGTCTTTGTAGCCCTGCCGGAGCGTGTCGCGAAACTCCGCCAGAATCTCCGCCGGTTCCCGGCTGCGCTCCCGTCCGCGCACCAGCGGCACGACGCAGTAGCTGCAGAAATTGTCGCAGCCGTACATCACCGGCACGAACGCGCGGAAATCCTGATCCCGCTTGATCGGAACGCCCTCGTAGATCGCGTAGTCCGCGCACTCGGCCGCCAATACCGATTTTTGCGATAGCATCCTGTTCAAAATGTGGCCGGGCAGGCGGTGCAGCTCGTTCGTGTTGAAGAGGATGTCCACAAAGGGATAGCTCGAGCGCAGTTTGTCCGCGATATGGGGCTGCTGCACCATGCAGCCGCCCAGCGCGACCATCAGCGTCTTGTTTTTCGCTTTCAGGTGCTTGATCTCGCCCACGTTGCCGAAGACGCGGTCCTCGGCGTGTTCGCGTACCGCGCAGGTATTGAAGACGATCAGATCCGCGTCGTCGATGGACGCCGCCTCGGCGTAGCCGCAGCTCTCCAGCAACCCGGCGATGCGCTGGCTGTCGCTGACGTTCTGCTGACAGCCGAAAGTTCGGATCGTATATTTTGGCTGTTGTTCGCCTGTTTTAATCTGGTCGGCGAGCTGTTGCCAGCTCTCCCGGTTCACTTCTGTCGTCATCTGTCTACTCCCGCGTTAATTTTTATTATACCATCT